>NZ_CP058561.1:5313514-5626074 GCF_018141425.1 Vallitalea guaymasensis | reverse complement strand
CGACTTCTTCGTCCGCAATTACTTTTAATTCTTCTGGTAATGCTCCATATTCATTAGTCAATAGTTTTTTTGCAACAGCAAAGAAGATTACGTTGAATTTCAAATCTTCTTTAATTGGTTCATAGCTATTATCATTATATAGATAAACAGTTTTCTCCAACATACTGTTTGTAAGTTTAATAAGTTCGTCATATAAACGATCTCTTTCTAAAATCTTTAATGAACTATTGAAGAAGTTATGATACACGTGCATAACACTATCAACAGTAACAAAATTAGGGATACCTTTGTATTCATTAACTTCATAGATAGTATTCATTTTCAAAAATGCATTATTACTGTTACTAGGTAATACTACAAATCCATTATCAACGATTTTGTTAAGTTGTTCATTAGTAAAACCAGAAAAGCTATCCATATTTTTGATATTTGACAAATCAGCTTTTATAGTGTAATTAGGTACTTTATAATTAACTTCTGGTAATATGTAAGGTATGTCAATTGGTGTAATTTCATTTTTGTCTTGCCATACAAGATTATAGTTGGTATTGTTATTAATACCTTTTTTCACATCTTGATCTTCAGGGGTAGTAGTAGATTCTGCCTGTAGAATACTGTCGTTATCATCAGTCTTATTAATGTCACTTGGATTAGTTGTTTCATCCTCTGTTATACCAGATTTGGCAACTTCTTCAGGTTTGTTCTTACAACCAGATAATAGAACCACTATTATCATACTTATTCCAATACATCTAAAAATTATATTCTTGTATTTCAATTTATACCCTCCTAATAAATTTCATTATATTGAATTATTGATTAGTCTAAACTAATGTTTTCAATGAATTTATTTCCCTCTAAATGTAATTTTATATGTTTCTTTCTACCTAGATTTAGTGATATATATTTTATGTCATCTTGTGTTATTAAGCTAATATCTTCAATGTTATAGTAACTGTTGCTTTCCGCAAATTTGATAAATCCGAAATTGAACCAATAATAAATGCTAATTACCTCTTTGGTGTTCTCAAGTTTTTCTACAACTATCATTTCTTCCTTGGAATCACCTATGATATCATAAAAATGTACGCTCTCTAAAGGATGTTCTAATTTTGAACCGGTCCATTTCTTTGTAAGTATTTTGCCATTCCAGTTAAAGAAAAAAGGTCTGTTTTCCACTTTGTCAAACATGGGTGTTGATTTGTATACTCCTACATATATATCCTTGTTATTATCACCATCCAGGTCGCATAATTTTATTTCCCAAGGCTTAACATTTGTAAAATCATTTTTGTAAATTTTACCACATTTAATTGTTTCATTTTCTATAACCGTTGAATAGATTATTAAGTCATTGCCATACTTTTTTCCTTTTGCTGAAGAAAGTAGTAGTATTTCATCAGTGCCATCATCATCTAGATCACCTGTAGTCATACATAATATAGTTTTATCGTCAGGAATATTAATATTATCACTATAATGTTTATCTTCTTTTTCATCATATAAAAAGATTGTATTATTTTTAAAACCATATTTATAAGACTTTTTATTTATTATAATTTCTGATTCTAGATTATTAGTAGGTTGCTTCATATTTAGACCAAGTAAGAAGATAAAAATTAAAATTAATATTCTCTGCATGTTGACCTCCAGATATTACTTTTGTTCTTTAGGATTATTATTGATTATTGATTTTAATTCAGCAATTTCTTCTTTAGACAGATGTTGATTCTTAACAAAGTTGGTTAGGAACATTTGTAGAGAACCATTATATACTTTTTCTAAAAAAGTTTTTGTTTCTTCTATTTGACAATCTGATTTTGAGATGCAAGGTGAATATTCATAGTATTTATTTTTCTTTGCTACATTGATAACACCTTTATTAGCGAGCCTGCTAATAAGTGTATGGACTGTTTTTCTGCTCCAATCATTTTCTTCTAAGACATAATCAACAATCTCTTTGGAAGTCAAGGGACTTTTATCCCATAAAATTTTCATTACCTTCCATTCGGATTCTGATATTTTAGCCATTTTATTAACCACCTTCCTACATTTGTAGTACACAAACCATCTTACAACTGTAGTACGCATTTGTCAATTAAATATTTATTAATTAAGTATTAAATAATATTACAAAACAATGTGTAACCTATTTTTTATGATTTGTAAATTACTTTTAACATTAAATTAGATATATAGGCTGTCATATTCCAACATCTATATCATATATTTATATATAAGAATACTTATAGGGAGGATATAGATGTTAGGAGAATACGATATTTATAAAGATATTAGAGCTAGAACAAACGGAGAAATTTATATGGGAGTGGTTGGACCCGTTAGAACAGGTAAATCTACATTCATTAAGAGATTCATGGATTTATTAGTGTTGCCTAATATAGAAAATGTACATAGTAAAGAAAGAACACTAGATGAGCTTCCTCAAAGTGCAGCAGGAAAGACAATAATGACAACCGAACCAAAATTCATACCTCAGGAAGCCGCAAGAGTAACATTATCAGAGGATGTAGAATTTGATGTTAGAATGATTGATTGTGTTGGTTATATGGTAGAAGGGGCTACAGGTCATTTAGAGAATGATGAAGAAAGAAAAGTAAAAACACCTTGGTTCAATTATGATATTCCATTCACTCAAGCAGCTGAGATAGGAACCAAGAAAGTTATTAATGACCATTCCACAATAGGGATTGTTGTGACAGCGGATGGTTCATTCGGTGAAATACCAAGGGAAAATTATATTGAAGCAGAAGAGAGGACAATTAATGAATTAAAGAAACTATCAAAACCATATGTTGTGATACTTAATTCACTTAGACCTTATTCTGACGATACGATCTTGACTGCAACTGAATTGGAAGATAAATATAATGTTCCTGTTTTACCAGTGAACTGTGACCAGTTGAAAAAAGAAGATGTAATTAAGATTCTTGAGAGTGTACTACTTGAATTCCCATTATCAGTAGTTAATTTCAATGTGCCAAAATGGATTGAAATGTTAGATAATGACCATTGGCTGAAATCCTCATTGATTGATTCAGTAAAAGATATTATGGATTCAGTTGATGCTATTAGAGACCTTAAGAAAGAAGACACTTTAACTGTTGAAAATGATTATATCACTAAAGTTAAATTAGATAGAATTGATCTTTCCACTGGTTGTGCCAATGTTGACATCAATTTCAATGACGATTATTATTATGATATTCTAAGTGATTTGATGGGAACTGAAATAAAAGGTGAATATCAATTTATGTCACTGATCAAAAAACTTGGTAGAGTAAAAGAAGAATATGACAAAGTATCTGCAGCATTAAATGAAGTTAAGGCAAAAGGTTATGGAATTGTTACACCTATGATCAATGAGTTATCCTTGCAAGAACCAGAGATTGTAAAACAAGGTAATAAATTCGGAGTTAAATTAAAAGCAAGTGCACCAACTATTCATATGATTAAATGTGATATCCAGACAGAAGTATCTCCAATAGTAGGAACCGAAAAACAAAGTGAAGAACTCCTTAACTATTTGATGAGTGAGTTTGAGAGTGATCCTACGAAAATATGGGATACCAATGTATTCGGCAAATCATTACATGATTTAGTTAATGATGGACTTCAAAACAAGATATATAGAATGCCAGAGGATGCTAGAGATAAACTACAAGAAACATTACAGAAAATAGTTAATGATGCTAATGGAGGGCTTATTTGTATTATTATCTAGATTATGGGGTATAATAATGAATAACAATGTACTTATTAATCAATGAACACTTAAAACTTAAGGTATCAAATTGAGTAGGATAGTTTAGCTGTTAATAAATAACAAGTATTTTCTTGCAAATTATAGTTTTAGGTGGTATAATAGTTTCAGAATTAATAATGAGTACTAGAAAGAGTGGGCGAAAGTCCACTCTTGTTATGTATATAAGCTAATAGAAAGAAGGGTGATATAATTTGTCATTTAGAGAACACGTGGAAACACTAGCCGAAGAGATATTAATTCCGATTCTAGAAGAAAATAAATTCGAACTTGTAGATGTTGAATATGTGAAAGAAGCTTCCAATTGGTACTTAAGAATTTTTATTGATAAAGACGGTGGGGTTACAATAGATGATTGTGAACTTGTAAGTAGAGCTTTTGATAGTGAATTTGAAGATAAGGACCCAATTAAAGAACCATATATATTAGAAGTTAGTTCTCCTGGACTTGATAGACCATTAAAGAAAGATAAAGATTTTGCAAGAAGTCTAGGTGAGAAAGTAGAAGTTAAATTATACAAATCCATCAATAAGAAAAAAGAATTTGTAGGTTTGTTAAAGAGTTATGACGATGATAGTATAACACTTGAGTTAGAAGATGGTGAAGATTGGTCTATTGCAAGGACTGATATAGCAATTATTAGACTGGCAATATTATTTTAAATATATTTTGAAATGAGAAGCTTTTATGTCATTTGCTAAATTAAAGAGCTTTCCTATAAGATAAAAAATACTGAGGAGGATTAAAATGAATGCTGAATTTATTGAAGCATTGAACCAAATTGAGAAAGAAAAGGGTATTAGTAAGGATATATTAATTGAGACAATTGAAGTTTCTTTAGTTACAGCATGTAAGAATAACTTTGGTACTGCACAAAATATAAAAGTTGAGATCGACCGTGATAGAGGCGATGTTGCGGTTTATGCTGAAAAAGAAGTTGTTGAAGATGTAGAAGACAAACAACTTACTATCTCATTGGAAGATGCAAAAAAAATAAATCCAACTTATAAGTTAGGTGATATGATCAATATTGAGATAACACCTAAGAATTTTGGAAGAATAGCTGCTCAAAAAGCTAAGCAAGTTGTAGTACAGAAGATAAGAGAAGCTGAAAGAGAAGTTATATTCAATCAATATATTACTAAAGAAAAAGATGTTATCACTGGTATTATCCAGAGACAAGTAAGAGATAATGTAATTATTAACTTAGGTAAAATCGATGCTATCTTAGCTGATAAAGAACAAGTTCCAGGTGAAAGATATTATCCTAACGAAAGATTTAAGGTCTATGTCCTAGAAGTAAAAGAAAGTACAAAAGGACCTAAGGTATATGTTTCACGAACTCATCCAGAACTTATCAAAAGATTATTTGAACAAGAAGTTCCAGAAGTACATGATGGTGTTGTAGAAATAAAAGGTATTTCTAGGGAAGCAGGTTCAAGAACAAAGATAGCAGTTTACTCAACTAATAGAGACGTCGATCCAGTAGGATCATGTGTAGGTCATAATGGTGCTAGAGTATCAATCATTGTAAATGAACTAAGAGGAGAAAAAATTGATATTATCCCTTGGGATGAAGACCCAGTTAAATTTATATCAGCAGCTCTTAGTCCTTCAAAAGTAGTGAAGGTTATTGTTAATGAGCAAGATAAGAGTGCTAAAGTGGTTGTTCCAGATTATCAATTATCTCTAGCAATTGGAAAAGAAGGTCAGAATGCTAGACTGGCTGCGAAACTTACTGGTTACAGAATTGATATTAAAAGTGAAACACAAGCTAAACAGACTAATTTCATTACTGAAGAAGAGACACTTGGAGCACTTTTATCAAGGAACTCTTTAGACGAAGAAGAACTTTACTAGTATTTACTTCTTTCATAACCATTCTTAATAAAAACAATGAAGAAGGGAATGATGAAAATGGCTAGAAAAATACCTTTAAGAAAATGCACAGGTTGCCAAGAAATGAAGGACAAGAGACAATTGATTAGGGTTGTCAGGACAAAAGAAGGTAATATATCCATTGATAGTACTGGTAAGAAAAATGGTAGAGGTGCATATATATGTCCATCTATAACATGTCTTGAAAAAGCTATTAAGAATAAAGGTTTAGAACGTTCTTTTAAAGCAAGTATTCCAAGTGATGTGTATAGTGCCCTTAAGGAGGAATTAAGTAAAATAAATGGATAAAAAAGTTTATTCTCTATTGGGACTATGTAAACGGGCTTCAAGGCTCAGTTCAGGAGAATTCATGACTGAAAAAGCTGTAAAGAACAAAACTGCGAAGCTAGTAATTGTAGCAGCTGATTCTTCTAAAAATACAAAAAAACTATTTAACAATATATGTTTTACACATAAAGTTAAGCTTATAGAGTTTGGTACCAAAGAAGAATTGGGTAGGGCTATTGGCAAAGACATTAGAGCATCCATATGCATTCTAGATGAAGGATTTGCTAAAGCTATTGAAGAAAATACTAATTTCAAGACTTAAATTTGCGGAGGTGGTAATATGTCAAAAGTTCGCGTATATGAAATCGCTAAACAACTTGGATTAAGTAATAAAGAATTACTTAACACGTTAAAAGAATTTGATATCGAAGTGAAAAATCATATGAGCTCATTGACAGACGAGGAAGCAAGTATTGTAACTGAATACTATGCTCCTAGTAATGGTGAAAATAATAAAGAAGTAGTAGATACAAATAAGGAAACTATGGAAATAGAAGATGATAATGAAGATTTAGATGTAATCTCAATACCAACCAATGTAACTGTAAAAGATTTAGCAGAGAGACTTGGTAAGCAATCATCTGATATTGTAAAATCTCTTATGTTAAAAGGGATTATGGCTACTGCTAATCAAGAAATTGATTATGAGACAGCAAGTTCAGTTGCACTAGAATTCGATTTCCTTACAGAAGAAGAAGAAGAAAAAGATATAGTTGACGAATTTTTTGCTGAAGAACCAGACGATGAAGAGGATTTAGTTACTAGATCTCCTATTGTTGTAGTTATGGGTCATGTTGACCATGGTAAAACGTCTCTATTGGATGCTATACGTGAAAGTAATGTTACATCCAGAGAAGCCGGAGGAATAACTCAACATATTGGTGCATCAGTAGTAACTATAAATGACAATGACATTACATTTTTGGATACACCTGGTCATGAGGCTTTTACAGCAATGCGTCTAAGAGGTGCTATGGCTACAGATATAGCAATACTAGTTGTTGCCGCTGATGATGGAGTTATGCCTCAGACAGTTGAGGCTATAAACCATGCAAAAGCTGCTAATGTACAAATAATTGTTGCTATAAATAAAATTGATAAACCAGGTGCTAATCAAGATAGAGTTAAACAAGAATTAGTAGAATATGGTTTAGTAGCAGAAGACTGGGGTGGAGATACTATTTGTGTACCAGTCTCAGCAATAGAAAAAACAGGTCTTGACCAATTACTAGAAATGATTCTTCTAGTATCTGAAATGGAAGAATTAAAAGCTAATCCTAATAAAAAAGCTAGTGGTACAATTGTAGAAGCTCAGCTTGATAAAGGAAGAGGTCCAGTAGCAACGGTTCTTATTCAAAATGGTACCCTTAAAGTTGGAGATGCCATTATTGCAGGTACATCTTATGGTAAAATAAGAGCCATGATTGATGACAAAGGACGTAGAGTTAAACAGGCAGGTCCTTCTACACCAGTAGAGATTTTGGGATTATCTGAAGTTCCTGTAGCTGGAGATGCGTTCTATACTGCTAAGAATGAAAGAGAAGCTAGACATGTAGCTGAAAAAGTAATTAGAAGAGATAGAGAGAAACTTATTCAGAATACACCTCAAAAAGTTACCCTTGATGACCTATTCAGTCAAATACAAGCTGGTAATATGAAAGAACTTAATATTGTTGTCAAGGCAGATGTACAAGGTTCTGTGGAAGCAGTAAAACAAAGTCTTGTAAAATTATCTAACGAAGAGGTTATGATTAAAGTTATACATGGTGGAGTAGGTGCAATTAATGAATCTGATGTAATGCTTGCATCTGCATCAAACGCTATTATTATAGGATTTAATGTTCGTCCTGAAGCCAGTGCAAAAACTGTAGCTGAAAGTGAACAAATTGATATACGTTTGTATAGAGTAATATATAATGCCATTGAGGATATTGAAGCAGCTATGAAAGGTATGCTTGACCCAGAATACAGAGAAAAAGTTATAGGTCATGCAGAAGTTAGACAGACTTTCAAAGTTTCAAGTGTAGGAACGATTGCAGGTTCATATGTACAAGATGGTAAATTCACAAGAAATGCAAAAGTCAGACTTGTTCGTGACGGTATAGTTATATATGAAGGTGAACTTGAATCACTTAAGAGATTTAAGGATGACGTTAAAGAAGTTAACTCTGGATATGAATGTGGTATTATGCTCAGCAAATTCAATGACCTGAAAGAAGGAGATATTGTTGAGGCATATATCATGGAAGAGATACCAAGATAGTCAAGAAAAGAGACTACGTCTCGCTATAAGATAATAACTTTATAACAACTATGCTATAGTTATATATTAAAATATGTATTGCTCATAATATAAGAAGGTGAGTAGAAATGAAAAAAAGAAGTAATAGAATTATAAAAATTAATGAAGAAATCAGAAGAGAAGTAAGTAGTATTTTAAACAGAGGATTGAAAGATCCTAGAGTAAATCATATGACAAGTGTAGTAAGTGTTGATACTACTCCGGATTTAAAATATTGTAAGATATATGTTAGCGTACTTGGTGACGAGACATCCCAGAGTGATACTCTAGAAGGATTGAAACGTTCTACTGGATTTATTAGAAACGAACTAGCAAGAAGGATAAATCTAAGAAATACCCCAGAAATAACATTTGTAGTAGATCAATCCATTGAATACGGGATAAATATGTCAAAATTAATTGACGAAGTTAATAAACCAAAAGGTGAATAATATGAATCTACAAGAAATAATTAATATATGTGATGGTTACAAAAATATCATAATATCAGGACATATACATCCAGATGGAGATTGTGTTGGTGCTTGTTATGCATTAGCATTAATTCTCCATAAAAAAGGAATAAACGCCGCTGTTGCCTTAGATGATGTACCTGATACATATGATTATCTAAAAGGTAGCAATTATTTACTAAAAGCAATCAAGAAGGATAACTACGTTTTTATCTCTCTTGATTGTGGTGATAAAGAAAGACTTGGAGCTAATTCAGAGATTTTTGACAAGGCTGCTGTAACTGTTAATATAGATCATCATATCAGTAATACAAAATTCGCTGATTATAACTATGTTTCAGATGTCAGTTCTACTTGTGAGATAATATATGAGATTCTTAAACGTTCCAGTGCAACAAAGTTATTGGATAAAGATATATGTGAAGCACTTTATACAGGACTTATTTATGATACTGGAGCATTCAAACATAGTAATACTACAAAAAGGACTCATGAAATAGCTGGCGAATTAATTAAGCATGGAATAGATTTTACTGATATCACTAACAGGCTTTTTTATTACAGATCATACAAATCCTTAAAGATTCTAGGAACAGCTATTAAAAATGCTGAATTTAATACAGATAACAAAGTAATATTTACACATTTGACAATAGATGAACTTAAGGAATACGATTGTGCTAAAAAGGATACAGAAAGTATAGTTCAAATATTGAACGAAGTCATAGAAAGTGAATGTGCTATATTCATTATACAAAACGGCAGCAATACTTACAAAGTTAGCTTAAGATCACGTAATGATATAGATGTATGCAAAATAGCCAAGAAATTTGGCGGCGGTGGACATACAAAAGCTTCAGGTTGTACCATGTCTGGTAATATCACAGAAATAAAAGATAAATTATTTAGTGCAGTAGAAGAACAAATAAAGGATATCATATGAATGGAATAATTAATGTTTATAAAGAAAAAGGTTATACATCATTTGATGTAGTAGCAATACTTAGAAAAAAATTGAAAATAAAAAAAATAGGGCATACAGGTACACTGGATCCAGAAGCTGAAGGTGTACTTCCTGTATGTGTAGGAAAAGCTACAAAAGTAGCTGATTACATTACAGATACAACTAAGACATATCTTGCTACGATGACTCTTGGAATAGAAACGGATACAGAGGATCATACTGGTAATATTATTAGGGAAAAAGAAGTGACATGTTCCAAAGAACAAATAGAAGAAGCTGTTAGTTCTTTTATAGGTGATTACAGTCAGATACCTCCTATGTACTCTGCTCTAAAGGTAAATGGTAAAAGATTATACCAGTTAGCAAGAGAAGGAAAAACTATTGAACGTAAAGCTAGGAATATATATATTTATAATATAGATATCATAAATATCTACGGTACCAATGTTGAGATGGAAGTAAAGTGTTCAAAAGGTACTTATATAAGAACATTATGTGCTGATATAGGAACTAAACTTGGTTGTGGAGCTCACATGAGTAAACTCATAAGGACTCAATCAAGTCTATTCAGTATTGATTCTAGTATTAAACTAGGTGAAATCGATTCTTATATCATGAATGATAAACTGAATGAGATAGTTACTAGCATCGATAAAGTTTTTCTAAAGTTTAATAAATTGGTTGTTCGTTCAGAATATGATAAATTCCTATATAATGGTAATAAATTAAAGGTAGAATTTTTAATAGACAACGAAAATGTAACAGAACAGATGCAGTATAGAATATATGATGAAAACAACAATTTTATCGGCATATATCAAACTATATTAAAAGATGAAAAGATGATACTTAAGCCCATTAAATTGTTCTTATAAGGAGATTGTTAGATGGAATACATTAAAGATACAAAAGAATTCACATCTCCTCCTTCTGTTGTAGTCCTAGGCAATTTTGATGGAATACATATCGGTCATAGAAAACTCATATGTAAGGCCTTGGAGCTATCTAGAGAACTTGGTCTGAAATCATTAGTTCTAACTTTTGATCCACACCCAAGTTTTGTATTAGCAAATAAAGAACCTGTTGACCTTATATATCTAAGCTGTGAAAAGGAACGACTTTTAAGTAATATAGATATATTTGTTGAATATCCTTATGACCTTGTTACAGCAAAGATGACCCCAGAGGATTTTATTGAAAAAGTTATCTGCAAACAACTAAATGCTAAATTTATTGTAGTTGGAAATGATTACAGATTCGGGCACGAGAGAAAAGGAGATATTAATTTATTAAAAAAATTATCTTCTAATTATGGATATGAACTAATTACAATTCCTAAAATTGCATATAACAATGATATTGTAAGCAGTACTTGGATTAGGAAAGAAATAAAACAAGGTAACATAGAGCTTGCAAATAAATTGTTGGGTGAGAATTTTAGCATAACAGGAAAAGTTGTAGAAGGTAAGAAAAATGGAAGAAAATTTGGATTTCCTACAGCAAATATAATACCCCATAGATATAAGATATTACCACCTAATGGTGTTTATTATTCAAATATATCCGTTAATGGTAAAAAGTACGATAGTATTACCAATGTAGGGGTAAATCCAACATTAAATGGACAGAAAAAAGTTGTGGAAACACATATATTAGGTTTTGACGAAGATATATATGGACAAGTTGTAGTTGTAGAGTTTATTCAATTCATTAGAAAAGAAAAAAAATTCAATTCCATTGAAGAATTAAAAAAAGAAGTTTCTAGCAATATAGAATACGTTACAAGCTTAATAAATGAATAATATTGAAAATTATTGAAGAAATAATATGGATATTGTATTTTTTGTAATAAAAATGTTAAAAATATACTAAGTATAGAAGAAATAACATAAATTGAATTCGTAATATTAAATCATGCAAAATTAATAACTAGATATCATATAAAATAATTTGTTTACAAAAATATCTATTTATGATAAAATTTATTGATGGAAGCCATTGCTCAGAAATTGGGAGACTCCGACCCTTTCTTAGCAATCGGTGATTATCTAAAATTATGGAGGTAAGAAAAATGGAAAAAACTAAACAAGAAATAATTGCAGAATTTGGAAGAAATGCTACTGATACTGGTTCACCAGAGGTTCAAATCGCATTACTTACTGCAAGAATCAATCACTTAACAGAGCATTTAAAAATGCACAAAAAAGACCATCACTCAAGAAGAGGATTACTTATGATGGTTGGTCAAAGAAGAGGTTTATTACAATATCTTAAGAATAAGGATATTGAAGGATATCGTAGCTTAATCAAAAAATTAGGATTAAGAAGATAGTTATAATCTTATTTGATTGAAACCTAGAAATTATATTTTTAGGTTATTGAAGAGCGGAGAAATCCGCTCTATAATTTTAAATTTAAAGAATTAATCAGTTTTAATGTCTTTAGTACTAGCATAGTTAACCTTTAGTCATTAGTTTTTGTTTTTTAAAATTCATAGAAGTAGAAGATGAAAACTAACGACTAAGGATCTAGACTAAAGACAACCAAAATTTATTATTCGGAAGGAGATTGTTAAATGTCTAGAGTATATTCATTAGAATTAGCAGGTAGAACTCTATCTGTTGAAATTGGAAAAGTTGCAGAGCAAGCTAATGGAGCTGCATTAGTAAGATATGGAGATACAGTTGTATTATCTACTGCAACAGCATCAGAGAAACCACGTGAAGGAATTGATTTCTTCCCATTAAGCGTTGATTATGAGGAACGTTTATATTCAGTTGGAAAAATTCCAGGTGGATTTATAAAAAGAGAAGGAAAACCTACAGAAAATGCGGTACTTACTTCAAGGGTTATTGATAGACCTATCAGACCTTTGTTTCCAAAAGATTATAGAAATGACTGTGCAGTTGTAAATACAGTTCTTTCTGTAGATCAAGACTGTCAACCAGAACTAGTTGCTATGATTGGTTCATCTATAGCTTTATCAATATCTGATATTCCTTTCCAAGGTCCAACAAGTTCACTTATGTTAGGATATGTTGATGGAGAAATCGTTGTTAATCCTACAGCAGAACAAAGAGAGAAGACAAGAATGTCATTAACTGTTGCATCTACTAGTGAAAAAGTTGTTATGATTGAAGCTGGTGCAGATGAGATACCAGAGGAAACAATGGTACAAGCAATTTTTAAAGCACATGAAGAAAATCAGAAAATAGTAGAATGGATAAATGGTATTGTAGAAAAAGAAGGTAAAGAAAAGCATGGTTACGAAGAGTCAGTAGTGCCTAGTGAAGTATATGAAGCGGTAGTTAACTTCATTGGTGATGAAAGAATGGAAGCTGCAGTGTTTACTGATGTTAAACAAGTTAGACAGCAAAGAATCAGCGAAATCACTGAAGAACTGACTGCAAAATTTGAAGAAGAAAATGAAGATTGGGTTTCCTATATAGGTGAAGCCGTATATAAATATCAAAAACAAACTGTAAGAAGAATGATTTTAAGAGATCATAAAAGACCAGATGGACGTGCTCTTGATGAAATAAGAAAATTAAGTTCAGAGGTAGATATTTTACCTAACACTCATGGTTCAGCATTATTCAGCCGTGGACAAACACAAGTTCTTACAATTACAACATTAGGACCTCTAGGAGAAGTTCAGATGTTAGACGGATTAGATGAACTAGAGACATCAAAGAGATATATACATCATTATAATTTCCCATCATATTCAGTTGGGGAAACAAGACCATCTAGAGGACCTGGACGTAGAGAAATTGGACATGGTGCATTAGCTGAAAAAGCACTATTACCAGTTATTCCATCAGAAGAGGATTTCCCATATGCAATAAGACTTGTATCTGAGGTACTTAGTTCTAATGGTTCTACTTCTCAAGGAAGTATATGTGCAAGTACTTTATCACTTATGGCATCTGGAGTACCAATAAAAGCCCCAGTAGCAGGAATATCAGTTGGACTTGTTACAGGTGAAACTGATGATGATTATGTTATGCTTACTGATATCCAAGGTCTTGAAGATTTCTTTGGAGATATGGACTTCAAAGTAGCAGGTACTCATAAAGGTATCACAGCAATCCAAATGGATATTAAAATACATGGACTTACTAATGAAATTATAGAAAAGGCTATTTAC
Organism: Vallitalea guaymasensis; assembly: GCF_018141425.1. Classification (NCBI taxonomy): domain Bacteria; kingdom Bacillati; phylum Bacillota; class Clostridia; order Lachnospirales; family Vallitaleaceae; genus Vallitalea; species Vallitalea guaymasensis. The sequence continues at coordinate 5,612,196 of NZ_CP058561.1, read as the reverse complement.
CAAACTAGAAGAGCTAGATTATTCATACTAGATGAAGTTATGCTAAAAGCTATTGATGAACCAAGAACAAAATTATCTAAGATGGCTCCAAAAATTCTTCAAACTAAGATTGATCCAGAAAAAATCAGTGAGGTTATTGGACCACGTGGAAAAACTATTAACAAGATCATTGACGAAACTGGAGTTAAGATTGATATTGAAGATGATGGAAGAATCTTTATCTGTGGCGTAGAAAGTGAAGCTACTAATAAAGCCTTAAAGATAATTGAATCCATAGCAAAAGATATAGAGGTCGGCGCAATCTATACAGGAAAAGTTGCTAGAATAACTAAGTTCGGTGCATTCGTGGAAATAGCTCCAGGTAAAGACGGATTAGTGCATATATCAAAATTAGCTCATGAAAGAGTTGGAAAAGTTGAAGATGTAGTTAGTATCGGTGATGAAATCCTAGTTAAGGTTACAGAGATAGATAATCAAGGTAGAATCAATCTTTCAAGAAAAGATGCATTACCAAAAGAATAATAATTTATAATTAAGATATATGAATTAGGAAGAGGGATTCCCTCAAAGCGACTGTAACACTTTATTTTCAAGGAAGCGTCATAGTCGCTTTTCTTGATTTATTATTTAACTAAATGCACATACTGTATTTAGAATTAATTATTTATTTGATTTTCTCGTTACCTTTAATATGAGTACATTAAAGGTGGGAAAGTTGAGTTATTTAATATACAATTGTAGATAAAGCAATTTTTGGAGGATAGAATATGGTTAAAATGAAGACTATGGATAATGGATTATGTGTAGTTGGTGAAGAAAATTCATTTGTAAGATCCGTTGCACTGGGTATATGGATTAAAAATGGGTCAATAGATGAAAATAAAAACAATAATGGCATATCCCATTTTATAGAACATATGATGTTTAAAGGAACCAAAAACAGAACAGCAAAAAATATTGCTGATGAAATGTCAGAGGTAGGAGGGAGAATTAATGCATTTACTGGTAAGGAGTATATGTGTTATTACGCTCATACTCTTGATAACCATATAGATGTAGCTCTTGATGTTTTATCTGATATGATACTTAATTCCGGTATGAAAGATGAAGACATGAAAAAAGAAAAAGGTGTCATAATAGAAGAAATTAATATGTATGAAGATTCACCTGAAGAGATTGTTCATGATTTGATTCAAGAAGAATCTTGGAGTGGCTCAACACTTGGTTACAACATTCTTGGAACAAAGGAATTAGTTAACAATTTTACTAAAAAAGACATTGAAGAATATATGTCAAAACACTATATACCTGAAAATATTGTAATTTCAGTTGTTGGTAAATTTGATTTCGATGAGATGTTTGATAAAATAAGTGAAAAGTTTTCTGTTCTCAAGAAAAAAAATAGAGTTGAAAGAATTGGAAAATTAAATTATAAAAAATGCTTTGTAACAAAAGATAAAGATATAGAACAAGTTCATTTATGCATGTCTTTTCCAAGTATACCTTATAATTCAGATGAGATCTATATTCTATCCATATTGAATACTATTCTTGGTGGAGGTATTAATTCCAGATTATTCCAATCTATCAGAGAGGAAAAAGGATTAGCATATTCAATCTATTCTTATGTAGAAACATATAATATTGCAGGAATGCTCAATATATATGCTGCTACCAATCCAACTCAAATAGAGCCAGTTATACTAGGTGTCATGGAAGAAATTAATCTATTGTTAGAAAAAGGAATAGATGAAAAAGAACTGAATCAAACAAAAGAACAGTTAAAAAGTAATCTTATAATAGGTTTTGAAAATATGAACTCCAGAATGTCTAGTTATGGGAAAACAAAACTCATGATAGATAGAATAAAATCACAGGATGAAATGATAGAAGGTATCAATGCTGTTAACTTAGATAGTTTCATGAATTTTGCTAAAAAAACATTCAACTACAATGAAATGAGTACAGCCTTAGTTGGAAGACATAAAGATATTGATATTGAAAGGATTAAGAATCTATGCACAAGATAAAAGTCTATGTAGAGCAAACTGACAATGGAAAGATATTACCTCTACCAAAGTATATGAGTGAAGATGCAGCTGGTATGGATCTATATGCTTGTTTAGAGGATGATGTAATATTAGAAAAAGGTAAGATCAAATTAATACCTACGGGTCTAAAGATAGCGTTGCCTTCAGGATATGAAGCTCAGATTAGACCTAGAAGTGGTCTTGCTCTTAAACATGGTATTAGTTTAGTAAACACTCCAGGAACTATAGACGCAGACTATAGGGGAGAAATAAAAGTAATAATGATTAACTTTGGTGAAGAGGATTTCACTATTAAACATGGTGAAAGAATTGCTCAAATGGTTATTAATAAGATTGAGCAAGTAGAACTTGAAGTAGTAGATGGCTTAGAGAATACTGAAAGAGGTTCTGGTGGTTTTGGTCATACAGGAAAATAGAATGTTAGTATATTTTAACGAGGTGGTTTATTATGCAATATAAGCTATTTGGAAAAACTAATGAAAAGGTTTCGAGACTTGGTTTCGGCTGTATGAGATTTCACACTAACAGTGACGATAATAAAGACATCAAGGAAGAATTGGCTATTAAACAGATTCGTCATGCAATTGATGGTGGCGTCAACTATATTGATACAGCATATAATTATCATGGTGGAGAAAGTGAAAAATTAGTAGCAAAAGCACTAAAAAATGGATATAGAGAAAAGGTTAAGATAGCAACTAAATTACCATCTTGGTTAATAAAGACAAGACAGGATATGGACAAATATCTAAATGAACAGTTAGAAAAGTTGCAGACTGATCATATTGATTATTATCTTTTACATACATTAAAGAAAAAATTATGGAAGAACTTAGTAGAAAATGATGTATTTGAATTTTTAAATAGTATTGTTGCTGATGGAAGGGTTAAACATGTCGGTTTTTCTTTCCATGACGATATTGATTTGTTTAAAGAGATTGTAGATTCTTATGACTGGGATTTTTGTCAAATACAATATAATTTTTTAGATGAAAATTATCAAGCTGGTAAAGAAGGATTGAAATATGCTAAAGAGCGTGGACTTGGTGTAGTTATCATGGAACCCCTAAGAGGTGGTAGTCTTGCAAAAAGTATCCCTGAAGATATAGCAGCTATTTGGAATAAGGCTGATAAAAAAAGGACTCCTGCTGAGTGGGCATTCAAATTTATACTTAATCATCCTGAAGTTGATGTGGTATTGAGTGGAATGAACGAGATGGAACACATCAATGAGAATATTAGGATTGCTACAGAGACAACACCTGATTCATTGACAAATAGGGAAAAAGAATTGATTGATGAAGTCAAATTAGTATATGCTAGTAAGATTAAAGTAAGATGTACTAATTGCGCCTATTGTATGCCATGTCCAAAAGGTGTTGATATTCCAGCCTGTTTTGAATTGTATAATGAATCGTCAATGTTTGATTTTGATACTGCTAAAAAAGAGTATACCAAGGATCTAAAGAACGAAAATAAAGCTAGTATGTGTATTGAATGCGGACAATGCGAAGAAAAATGTCCACAACACTTGGATATAAGAGAAAAATTAAAAGAAGTCGTAGAGACTTTTGAAAGTTAAGGATGCCATAGGCGTCTTTTTTTTATCCTAAAATCTAATTTTAGCTAAAAGTATAGAAGTTTCATATAGAATATTAAATTTTACTTGATTAGTAGTTGACATGTATTAATTTCCTGCTATAATAACTCAGCTTAGAGAAGCAATACCATTTGATTAAATAAATAGTTAATCAAAATAAAAAGGAGGAAAGTTAATACAATGAATATCTATGTTTTTAAAGCTAATGTGTACAAATATTTTATTACATTGTATCGTGCCTATCCAAGAAGTTTTTTTATATCAAGCATATTAACTATAACCTATACTCTATTATACTCGTATATTCTGTATGAATATATCTTCGAGGGAGAAGTTAATAGCTCTTTTATAGGTGAAGCAGGGACTAGTAATTATATGGGATATATTTTAGTAGGGGTATTGGTATATTCTTTTACAGTTAGCACTTTACTCAATGTCAGTAGGAGTCTTATTACTGAGAAAAGAATAGGTACTTTGGAAAGCGTAATGTTGGCACCATATAATAGAGGTCTATATTTTTTGGCTTACATGGTAGCACAAACAATACATACTTTTGGAGAATTAGTTTTTGCAATACCAATATTGATAGTGTTTAAAGTAAAATTTGCGTATTTTGATTTGCTTTCATTCATAATAGTTTTATCAATATCTTTGATAGCATTTCTTGGGCTTTCGCTATTATTGGCAAATCTTATGCTATATACAAGAGATACGTATATATCACAGAATACATTGTTTACAGTTATGTTTCTTATATGTGGAATCAATTTTCCTATTACTTATTTACCAAGTTTTGTATCAAAAATATCATATCTTATACCTTTAACACATTCTATAAAACTATTTAGAGGGATATTACTAAAAGGAGAAAGCCTAATGATACAAATGGATTCTGTTGTAGCTTTAATTCTTCAAGGTATTATTTATAGCATGATAGGATTTTTGACTCTTAAGAAAGTAGAAAAGATAGCTCTAGAAAAAATTGGTGGATGATTTATAGATAATTAACGAAAGGAATGAGATATATGATAGAAGTTAGAGGACTATGCAAGACATATGTAACAAAAGAAAGTAAAGGTTTCTTTAAGACCAATAAAAATTACTTGAAAGCAGTTGATAATCTAAGTATTAATATAAAAAAAGGTGAAATAACAGGTCTATTGGGTATTAATGGTGCGGGAAAAACTACAACGGTCAAGATGCTTTCTACACTGCTTGAACCAACAAGAGGAGATATTATATATGATGGAATGGATATCAAGAAAAATGAAAAAATAATCAAAAGTAAAGTAAATATGATAGCAGGTGGAGAGAGGATGATATATTGGCGTCTTACTGCTAAAGAGAATCTTAAATATTTTGGCAGTATGTATGGGTTACATGGAAAATATCTAAATGAAAGAATAGATTATCTATTAGAACTTGTAGGATTACAAGATAAGAAAAATATACCAGTGGAGAAATTTTCAAAAGGTATGAAACAACGATTACAGATAGCAAGAGGACTGATTAATGATCCAGACTACATTTTCCTGGATGAGCCTACCTTAGGACTTGATATTCAAATAGCAAAAGAAATGAGAGAGTTCTTTCTAGAATTGGTTAAGAAACAGGACAAAGGAATATTATTAACAACTCATTACATGAAGGAAGTAGAAGAATTATGTAGATATATATACATATTAAATGAAGGAAAACTTCTCAAAGAAGGTTCAGTCGAGGATATAACTAAGATGTCAACAACTGAAGATGGTAACCTGGAGGATGTTCTACTTATGATGGCAAAAGAGGTTTCCATAGAAAATAAGGAAGTGATATGATGAATTTTGTTAGATTGGTATGGGCTAATGTTATTGCTCAACATAAAAATTATTTTTTTAATAAAAGTATATACTTATCTTTGTTTATATGGCCGGTTATAGGATTTATTAATATCTATTATTCTTATAAACCATTTAATAATACTGTATTACTTAGGAAAATAGGTCTTCAACATGATGGAGAAATATATTTGTATCTCTTGATTGGATTTGTTGCCATGAGGTTTTTTTATACTCTTATACAATCTGCGTGGCAATCCAGTTATCTGCTCAGAATGTCAGGTACATTGGAATTGATATATATGTCTCCGTCTAATAGGATGGGAATGTTAATTGGTAATAGCATAGCTTCATTATTTGGAAGTGTGTGGATGTTTATTATTTTCTCGGTAGGTATGATTGCCTTTTACAGAGACTTTCTTAATGTAAATATATTATCTGCCATTTTTAGTATCATATTACTATGTATACTAGCAGTAATATGGGGAGTATTTCTGAATAGCTTATTTTTATTATCCAGAGATAGCGGGTTTCTATTCACAATATTCCAGGAACCCACAGAGATGTTTACTGGAGCTAAGTTGCCATTTATGCATATGCCCATGTGGGCAAAAGCTATTGGATATTTATTTCCATTGACATATGTAATTATAGTTTTAAGAAAATCACTTATGTATAATACTGGTATAAGTAACTTATTGCAAGAATATGTTATATGTATATTAATTGGAGTAATCTTGATGATAGTTTCTTATCTGATGATGAGGGCTGGAGAAAAGAATGCAATAAAAAATGGTACAGCTACGTTATTTTAAAAATATGAATGTAAAACCATGCTCCTTAGCTATATTGACATGGGTATATAAGAAAAGTATAATAAGTATGAATATTAATGGACTCTAAATAGTAGCAAAGGAGCAAATAGATGTATGATATAGTCATAGTAGGAGCTGGACCGGCTGGTGCAACTCTAGCTAGAATGTTAGATAATAGATATAAGATTTTATTAATTGATAAAAGAAACCTTAATGAAGATATAGAATATAAGAGAGAAAAATGCTGCGGAGGTTTAATTGCTCCCGATGCACAGAAAATGTTAGCGCATCTTGGATTAGGTATTCCCAAAGATGTATTGACTGGACCACAGATGTTTAGCGTAAAATCAGTTGATTTTGACAATGGAATGGAGAAACATTATCAAAGACATTATATCAATGTTGATAGGGAGAAGTTTGATAGATGGTTGGTATCTTTAATACCTTCTACAGTTGAGATTAAGTTCAACTGCTTATTCACTTCACATAAAAAACAAAAGGACTACATAGAAGTAAAATACAGGGAGGGCAATAAAGAATTTGTTCTTAAAACAAAAATATTAGTGGGAGCAGATGGAGCAACTTCAAAAGTCAGAAGACAGGCATTTACAGATTGTACTATACCAAACACATACATATCTATACAAAAATGGTATAAAACAAATAATGAGATGCCTTATTATACATCAATTTTTGATAAAGATATAACAGATTTCTATTCTTGGATTATACAAAAAGGAAGCTACATTCTAATAGGTTCAGCCATACTAGATAATAATGAAGCTAATGAAAAATTTGACTTACTTATAGAAAAACTTCGTAATTATGGTTTTGATATAGGTGAAGAATATAAAAAAACTGGAACTTTAATAATGAGAACAAGAAAACTTAAGCAGATTAATCTAATTAGAGATAATGTTGTATTAATAGGTGAGGCAGCAGGGTTTATAAGTCCTAGCTCAGCTGAAGGAATAAGTTATGCATTAAAAAGTGGTACTATGTTAGCACATAGTATCAATAATTACGATCTGAAATTCGCAAGGAATTATACTAAACAAATCAAAAAGATCAAATTAAACATTATCATAAAGAATTTGAAAGCTTTTATAATGTATAATAAGTTTTTACGTAAAGTAATTATGAAATCGAGAGTATTGAGTATGGATATAAAAGATATCAATCAAAAAGATAAATAGTATTACTAAATGAGGGTGTGTATATAAAAGGGTTAAATAAAATTTTTATACTGATAGGGATATGAAGGACGTGAAATAATAAAAAAGCAGATTGGAAACAGTGATTAATAAGAAGATAAAGAGTAATGAATTGGATTATTATAATATTTGGGATTTGGATTTGACAAAACTAGAAGAGACTAATACTATTATTGAAGCAGATAACGATAGTGTTTATTGGTTTGATACCCACAGTAAAGATGAAGAAGATAACATACAACTTAATTTTGTAATGGATAACATCAAACAATTGGTTTCGGGATATTATAGGTCGCTAGTACTTGATAATAATGGTGAAGTATTCGATATTGGTGAAATAGATTATTATTTAGAAAGCCCTGTAAATGACAGAGAATTACCAAGGAAAATAGATAATATACCTCAAATGATGAGGTTATGGGATTTTACTTCGTTAAGATATCCAGTGGGTATAGGTATAGATACTAACGGTGATTTAATTGCATTTTTATTGTATAATGATCCAGAACAGACATTTAATAAAATAGCTATTAAAGAGTACTGCGATTTTGCTTTTACTTATAGCCATATTATTGTAATAAAGGATAACGAAAAATCTAAATCTTGGTTATATAGTTATGATCCAGTAACAGTAGAATGGGTTAATCCTGATGGAATAGTTGGTCCAGAAAGAGATTTTATAAAAATATATAGGGGTGAAAGATAAGATTATATGGATAATAATATAAAAGAGATAATAAGAAAGAGTTATAATAAAAATGCGAACCTAAGGAGTTCTATAATTCCTGATTGGAAGAGGAATGAGATCAATAAGTTCTTATCACAGATAAATGATGATAAGTTGAAATTACTTGACCTTGGTGCTGGTTCAGGGACCTTTGCAGAGTATTTCACTAAAAAAGGATTGGATGTTTATTGCATCGACATATCAAAAAGCATGATTGATATATGCCTGGCAAAAGATCTAGAAGGAGAAGTAATGGATTTCTATAACTTGGATTTTGAACCAGAACAGTTCAATCTTATTTGGTCTATGAATACCTTATTGCATGTACCAAAAAAAGACATTCACATTGTTTTAGATGAAGTTCAAAGAGTCCTTAAGAAAAACGGTATTTTCTATTTAGGATTGTATGGTGGAGTGTCAACAGAAGGGATATATGAAGAAGATATATATGAACCTAAAAGATTTTTTGCTTTTTACCTAAGAGATGAATTGTTAGATATTGTGAAAAGCCATTTCAAGGTAATAAAATGTGACGAAACAATTCTTGAAGGAGACCGTAATTTTCTATCCATGATTTTAACAAGTAAAGAGAAATAGACAATCATTAATCTATGTTATTTTTAATTATACAATAAGGCATAAGAACATAAAGTGAGAAGGAGGAATAATAATTAATGTACTTAACATATTTTGATAGAGACAATGATATTAATATCTATTTTTTGTATTCTCCTTTTCATGAGTTATTAGGTAGCCTTCATGTTTTATCAAAACATGAGCATCATATGCCTAGACAAATTTGGGCAGAAGAAATGATTAAAAAATTGCCTACAGAGATAAAAGATAAAATATTGTTTTATGCTAATGTGACTAGTAATTTTTTAGGTGTCATCGGTTTTTTAGAGAATAAAAAATTATGGGATATTAGTATTTCTGAATGTATTGGTGAAATAGCTAATATTAGTGAAGTGGATTTCTTTTACACTATATTTAATGGTGAAATAGATAAGCAATCCATTATTAATGCTATTAACAGTAATTATTACAATAGCAGTATTCCCAATAAATATGTAGAATGTCTAAAAGGACATAAGGAGTATAAAAAACAATTTATAATATTTCTAAAAGAATATTATTATAATTATTTTGTGAATGAGTTAAGTTTCACTGAACCAATATTAATTAGGAAGCTAAAAAGAGAATTTGAAAGGTGTAAAGAAATATCAGTTTATGATTATATACATTCTCTTCACCCTAGAATAGAGGTAACAGATAATAAAATCAATTTCCATAAATATAAACTGTTTGAAGTAAATAAGGAAAATATAAACCAAGTAATATTCAAAGTGGACAGTTATATAATTCCTCATTTATTATTAGGGACGGATGAAAACCAGAAACTAATAAGTTTAATAATACCAACTTATATTACTTCATATGATGATGATAAATTACCAAAAGATACATTAAATATTTTTAAAGCCATTGCTGATGAAACCAGAATGAAAATTATTCGTAATCTATATAGGCAGCCTATGTCTACTCAAAAGTTAGCAGATAGATTGAATTTAACTGAAGCATGTATCTCCAAGCATTTAAAAATTTTATATAATACTGATATAGTAACTAAGATTAGAGATGGTAATTATATTAATTACCACCTTAATCAAAGAATTATTGATAGTTTGGTATTGTATATTTATGAATATATTAATCAGTAACTTATAGGTTTTTTACTCTTGATATATTCTATAGACTTAGATATTAATTCTTCTAGAATATCAATATCTATATCTTCCAGTTTATTAATATACAAACAGGATTTACCTAGTTTATGTTTACCTAATTTGGAAAGAAGTTGTTCATACATTGTAAATCCATCCATGATATATATGGTTAGATTTTGTTTTCTAGGTGAAAAGCCTGTCATCATCCAATCATGGGTTCCAGAAGTGTTTTTGTATTCCATTTTACCGAATCCAATAATACTAGGACCCCACATCTTGGGTTGTTCTTTTGTCAGGTTTTTCATGATTTGTAATAGTTTAATACTATCTTCTCTTCGTTTATCGTTTTCAACTTGCAATAAGAATTCCATAGGATCAGTATCATTCATTTTAGTTTTTAATTCTGCCATAATTCTCACCTCGCTAATAATATGCCCTATACTTTATTTTAATATAATTTTTTTGGATTTACCATAATTAAATTTATAATTATATAATATTGAAATATAATTTTATATATGATACCATATATATGAAATAATATTTCTTAACTATAAAAAAACTAATGCTGAATTAAGCTAAAGGAATGGTGACTTTGATAGATAAACTTCAAAAAATAATTAGTAAAGACAAAAAAATTGCTATAGGGTTAATGTCAGGAACTTCACTAGATGGTGTAGATGCCGCTCTTGTAGAGATTGAAAAGTCTTCAATTGAAACAAAAGTAAAACTTCTAGAGTTTGCTACACTCAATTATAATTTAGAAGAGAGAAACAAGATCCTTGATATATGTGCTAATGAAACCTCAACAGTTGAAGATATATGTAAGATGAATGTATATCTAGGTGAGAAGATGGCAGAAGCAGCTATGAAAGTTATTGAAAAAGCAAAAATTGATAAAACTGATGTGGATTTTATTAGTTCTCATGGACAAACAATATATCATAGTCCTGAATATTTTGCCACATTACAGATTGGAGAATTAGCTGTCATAGCAAATAGAACAGGGGTGATTACAGTAGGAGATTTTCGCCCAAGTGATATGGCTGTTGGCGGTCAAGGAGCACCATTAGTTCCTTTTGTTGATTATCTATTATTCAATAATAAAACCAAAGGGAGAGCGTTAATTAATATAGGTGGCATCAGTAATGTATCTCTTATAGAAGCTGATGCAAAACCAGAAGAAGTGGTTGCTTTTGATATGGGACCAGGTAATATGCTAATAGATGCTGTTGTCTCTATAGGAACAAATAATAAAAATACATATGATGCCAATGGGCATTTTTCTTCTAAAGGAGAAGTCTGTAACAATTGGTTGGATGTTATTATAAATAAGGATAGTTTTTTAACTAAATTACCACCTAAGAGTACAGGTAGAGAACAATATACATTTGAATTAGCACAGAATTTATATGATGAGGGTATTTCTAGAAATCTGGGATTTGAAGATATTGTTGCAACAATAACAGCTTATACTATTAGGTCAATAATAATGCATTTTAATAATTATATTGATGTCCATCACAATATTGATGAAGTAATCGTAAGTGGTGGAGGAGTCTATAATAATACTATTATGAAGGGTCTAAAAGACGGACTTAAACAAGAGGTATCAATAATGGATCAATGGGGATATTCGTCAGATGCAAAAGAGGCTATTGAGTTCGCAGTACTGGGAAATGAATTTTTACAGGGCAATAATAATAATCTACCATCAGCTACAGGTGCGAATAGAGGAATTAGTATGGGTAAACTAGCGTTACCTTATTAAAGGAATACTTTATCTAAATTTAGAATATATAGTAATAGAATATTAATTTACTTATTATAGAAAAGATTAATGGGGGTGGTCATGATTATTAGACCAAGGAATATAAGAACTGGAGATATGATTGGTGTTATTGCACCTGGCAGCCCTACTACATTAAATAACGTGAATATGGCAAAAAAACATTTAGAGGAACTTGGATTTAGAGTGAAGATGGGTGACAGCTGTTATAGTCAGAATGGATATTTAGCTGGTGAAGATAAATTAAGAGCAAAAGATATCAATAATATGTTTTTAGATGACAATGTAAAAGGAATCATATGTTTGAGAGGTGGCTATGGGACTACTAGAATACTGGACTTAATTAATTACCAATGGGTAAAAAATCATCCTAAAGTATTTGTGGGTTATAGTGATATTACAGCCCTTCATATAGCTTTCAATCAATTATGCAATATGGTTACCTATCATGGTCCTATGGCAGGAGTAGATATGCTGGATGGAATGGACGAATTCACTAAAAAAAGCTTTTTATCATGTATAGGTACTAAGAGTAATATCAATATTGGAAATCCTCCTGGGACTGCTATGAAATGTATGTGTTCCGGTACAGCAAAAGGTAAGCTGACAGGTGGTAATTTATCATTGCTTGTGTCAACTCTAGGTACACCCTATGAAATTGATACAAAAGGTAAGATTCTATTTATTGAAGAAGTTGGAGAAAGACCTTATGTAATAGACCGTTCACTTACACAATTGAAAAATGCAGGAAAGTTAAGGGATGCAGAGGGTATCGTATTAGGTGATTTCAAAGATTGTATACCACTTGAAGATGAAGTGAGTCAAAGTCTGAAGGAAGTATTTTATGATATCATAAAACCTTTTAAGAAACCTACTATCTATAATTTAAAAGCAGGACATTGTATTCCCATGGTTACACTGCCCTTGGGATCAGATACATACTTGGATGCTGATAAGTGTCAACTGATTGTTGATAATAATTAATGGCAATATATAAAATCAAGAAATTGATTATGGGGGAATTAGTTGAAAATATTAGATATAAGAACTGATCAATTATCGATAGGTTTAAATAAACCATTTAAAACTGCTCTTAGGACTTTATATCATATAGAAGCTATTATTGTAGAGATTGTTACTGAACAGGCTAGAGGTTATGGTGCAGCATCACCCACTGCTGTAATAACAGGAGACACAAATAGTTCCATATTAGGTGCAATTGATTTTATTAGACCACTGATTATAGGAAAAGATGTAAGTAATTTTGAAGATATATTGACAACACTTAATAAATGTATAGTTGGAAATACCAGTGCAAAAGCTGCTATAGACATAGCATTGTATGATTTGTATGGTAAATTATATAATGCACCAGTATACAGATTATTAGGTGGTTATAGAAATAAATTAAAAACGGATATTACTATCAGTCTGAATACACCTGATGAAATGGCAGCTGATAGTTTGAAGGCTGTCAATGAAGGGTTTGATAATCTGAAAGTAAAAGTTGGTAAGGATTCTGATTTAGACATTAGAAGGATGCAAGCCATCAGAAAAGCTGTAGGAGATAAAGTTAAGATTAAAGTTGATGCTAATCAAGGCTATGAGCCAAAGGAAGCAGTTTATGTTATAAAAAGAATGGAACAAAAGGATATTAATATTTATCTTATGGAACAGCCAGTTCATGGAAAAGATATAGATGGATTAAAGTTTGTCACCAACAACGTGAATATACCTATATTAGCAGATGAAAGTGTGTTTTCACCTGCAGATGCTATGAATATAATTAATAAAAGAGCAGCAGATATAATCAATATCAAGCTAATGAAAACAGGAGGAATCTATAATGCCCTAAAGATTGTATCATTAGCTGAAACAGCTGGAATGAAATGTATGATTGGTTCAATGATGGAAAGTAATATAGGAGTTACAGCTGCAGCTCATGTAGGAGCGGCTAAAAAAAATATAATAGAGGTAGATTTGGATGTACCCCTTTTATGTAGTGAAAGTCAATTAGTAGGGGGTATATCATATCATAAAAATAACATATTATTTAACCAAGAATCTGGTTTTGGCTTTGGTAAGGGGCTGTCTAGCTAAACCTAGTCTATCTTCCAAAACTTGTAGACATCTCCAAAATGTATTATCCCACAGCCCCTTTAATTATTAAGTACAAGTTTTGTTGACTGCTCTCATGATATACATATCATGATTTTTTTTCTCTATAAAAGAATTTATCTTATATCCGCATTTAATATATGTTTCAACAGCTGGTCTATTGCTACAATTAACTTTTAGATAAGAATACTTGCAACCTAATTTATTGAATATGATTTTTTGCACAAGCTTCATTACTTTTATACCATAGCCTTGTTTCTTAGCAGAAGACTCACCAATAACATAACCACCCAATTCTACATTGTTTTCATCAATTACACGAAGTATTACAGCGCCAATAGGCATACAATAAATATTTTTCTCTTCAATGATATAAATTAATAGGTCACAATCTTTTTTATAATCTTTATACCATTTTCTTGGACTAATCCTTTTGGTAGAATTATTGGATATTGATTCTGCATCATTACTGTTTTTATACCATTTCTTTATTAAATTGTAATCTCTACGCTTTATCTCACGAAATTTGAATTCTTGATTTTCTAATACGGAATATTTTTTCATGAAATTCACCTGACCAAGTTGTTTTAGATATTTATATATAGGATTCCATTTTATAAAATAGTTATTACAATATATGTGATTTAAGTTTAATGGGTACATTGTCTAAGTAATGATTATATTTATGTAGTACATGCAAATTTAGTATTCAGGGGTCACATATAGCCTGTAAAAAACATATTTTATTATTAAAGTACTAAGTAAGTGATGATAATATATGAAAAACAAAATAGCAGTAATTGGTGGAGATTTAAGACAGATTTATCTAGCAAACATATTTTCTAATAATAATCAAGTTTTTATTTTGGGCAACGAGCATAAAGAGCTATCTAGTAATGTTAAGCAAGCAACATCTTTGGAAGAAGCGGTAAAAGATGCAAGTTTTATAATTTGTCCTATACCTTTTTCTAAGGATAATGAACATATCTTTGCTGCTAATTCAAAGCAAAAAATATTATACAAAGATCTATTCAATCTAATTACATCAGAGCAATATATTTTTTCAGGTCCTTATTCTGAAGAGGTATTAGAGTATGCAAAAGAAAATAATATTCACTTATTTGATATTGTAGCTGAAGATGAGTTTGCGATACTTAATTCAATACCAACAGCAGAAGGTGTACTTAGTATGATGATAGAGAATGTAGGAATTACTCTTGCGAATAATAAGTGTCTAGTTTTAGGTTATGGAAGATGTGGTATGGCAATAGGGGACCTGGCAAAGAAACTGAACATGGATGTATATGTAGCTTCTGCTAATAATGAAGAATTGATAATGGCTACAATCAATAAATTAAAAACAGCTAAGATACAGGATAATAAATTGTTAAGAGTAGATTATTTGATCAGAGATTTCTTGGATGATAGTAATTTCATTATTAATCTAGAGAAATTCAACTATGTAATCAACACAATTCCTGTAGCACTTATTGATATTGATTTATCAAAAAAACTTGATGATTATATTTTTATAGATATAGCAAATGTCTATGAAGGTAACACAAATAAATTTATAAATGCTCGTGGAATACCAGGAAAATATTCACCAAAAACAGCAGCTGAAATTATTAGTGGTGTTATCGAAAAAGAGATATATGGAAGGAACAATAAGTCAGGAAAGGAGTAGGTAATTTGAAAGAATTAGAAGGTAAGAAAATTGGTTTTGCTTTATGTGGTTCATTCTGTACGTTGGCAAGAGTCTTTGATCCCATAAAACAATTGATAGATAATGGTGCTGAGATTTTTCCAATAATGTCTAGTAATGCTTATTCTATCGATACTAGATTTGGTAATGCAAAAGATTTCGTGAAGAGACTAGAGGATTTAACTGGACATAAGGTTCAAACAAAAATAGAAGAAACTGAGCCAATAGGACCTAAGAGGCTTTATGATATGTTAGTTGTTGCACCATGTACTGGTAATACATTAGGTAAACTGGCTAATGCCATTACCGATACAGGAGTATTGATGGCGATAAAAGCAACTCTAAGGAATTGTCAGCCTGTTGTTATTGCCATAGCTACCAATGATGGATTAGCTCTTAATTTCAAGAATTTTGGTACCCTCATGAATACAAGGAATGTTTATTTTGTTCCATTTGGTCAGGATAATCATGTGACTAAAAAAAATTCATTAGTAGCTAAGATGGATTTAATCTATGATACAGTTATTGAGGCATTTGAAGGAAGGCAGAAACAACCTGTACTTATACAGTATTAGTAGATAAAAACCTTTTCAAAATTGTGAGTATATGGTATATTTAGTTAAAGATAAAGAAGAAAAAATAATTTCAAGGATACTTTATTCTATCTAGGATTCCTTGAAATATTAATGTAGGGGTGAGTGTATGAATATATTAATTCAAAAATTTGGCGGTACATCTATGGCAACAGAAGAAACAAGAAAGAATGTTGCTGATAAGATAATGGAAGCTAAAAAAATATACGATAATGTTGTAGTAGTAGTCTCGGCTATTGGTAGACTAGGTGCTCCATATGCTACGGATTCACTACTTCATTTAGTTAATTATAAAAATACGAAATTATCGTCAAAAGAAATAGATCTACTTATGTCAGTAGGTGAAATAATATCTTCACTTGTATTAACTAATACTTTACTTGAAAGTGGGATAGATGCTTGTGCATTGACTGGCGGCGGTGCTGGAATAATTACCGATGATAATTATAATAGTGCTGATGTAATTAACATTAATACAGAACCACTGATGAAACTGTTAAATGAAGGCAAGATTCCTGTTGTAGCTGGATTTCAAGGTGTTACTATAGGAAACGATGTAACAACTCTTGGAAGAGGTGGAAGTGATACAACAGCATCATTACTTGGTGAAGCATTGAATGCTAGTGCAGTAGAGATATATACAGATGTTGATGGCATAATGACCGCTGATCCTAGAATATGTAAGAGTGCTAAAATAATTGATGAAATAAGCTATAATGAAGTTTTTCAAATGGCTGGAAGTGGAGCAAAAGTTATACATCCACGAGCTGTCGAGGTAGCTAGAAGAGCAGGTATACCATTAATTATTAAAAATACTTTCAACAATTCAAAAGGAACAAGTATAAAAAGACATATTGGTGTTGAGAGAAAGAAAACCATTGAAGATAAATTGATAACTAGTATTGCTCACAAAACAAATATAACTCAGGTTTCTATAAAAGGAGATATTGATGATGAGAATTTCTTTACTGATCTTGCTAGAGAAAATGTAAGTATTGATATTATTAATATTTTCCCTGAAAGGAAAGTATTTACAATAGATGATGTCTGTAAGGATAAAGTTATCAGATTAATTGAAAAATATGAAGCACCTTATACTTTTATCGATGATTGTTGTAAGGTTACAATCATTGGGGAAAAGATAACTGGTGTTCCTGGAGTAATGGCTAAGATTATTCGTTGTCTAAGTAAATCATCCGTTGAAATATTACAGACAGCAGATTCTTTATCAACAATAGCATGTCTGATAAAAGAAAAAGATTTGGTAATAGCAGCTGAAGCTCTTCATAAAGAATTTATGCTTGGTTAATAAGTTGAATGTTTTTATTGATATATTGAACTTAATGATAGATATATTATACGTTAAGTTCAATATATCAATTCGTCCAAATAGAATGAATGAAATTTTAGATTTATTCGCATAATATATGTACAAATATAAAAATATTGAAGG
This sequence comes from Vallitalea guaymasensis, assembly GCF_018141425.1. Taxonomy (NCBI): domain Bacteria; kingdom Bacillati; phylum Bacillota; class Clostridia; order Lachnospirales; family Vallitaleaceae; genus Vallitalea; species Vallitalea guaymasensis. The sequence continues at coordinate 5,594,584 of NZ_CP058561.1, read as the reverse complement.
GCGAAATATAATGGATAAAAATATAAAGACTAATGAACAAAATAAAAATGATGAAAAAGCTGATCCACAAGAAGTTAAAGAATATGGACAAGTTACAATTGACAAGGAAGATGATAGGATACATTGTCTAACTATCATTGGGCAAGTGGAGGGACATGTTTGTTTACCTCAGCAAAATAAAACTACTAAATATGAACATGTATTACCTCAACTGGCATCTATTGAAGAAAGTGACAGTATTGATGGTTTATTATTACTTCTTAATACAGTCGGAGGAGATGTAGAAGCTGGACTGGCTATAGCAGAGATGATAGCTTCACTTAGCAAGCCTACTGTTTCTATAGTACTTGGTGGAGGTCACTCTATTGGTGTACCACTTGCTGTATCAACCAAGTATTCTTTTATAGTACCAAGTTCAACAATGACAATACATCCTGTAAGAATGAGTGGAACAGTAATTGGAGTTCCTCAGACTTTTGAATATTTTGATAAGATGCAGGATAGAATAGTGGATTTCATTACTAGAAATTCCAAGATAAGTAGAGATAGATTAAAACAGCTTATGTTAGATACTGGAAAATTAGCTAAAGATGTTGGAACAATAATTGTGGGAGAAGAAGCTGTTGAAGAAGGGATTATTGATGAATTAGGTGGCATAGACAAAGCTATAAAAAAACTATATGATATGATTGAAGAGAATAAAAAAGAAGGTGAAGAGTCCTAATGTATTATTCTATAATACCTTATGAGGAGTTATTTCCCACTACTGAAGATGATTTCAAATATGAAGAAGTGACATATGAAGGGAATACGGTTCAAGTATATAAAAAAGATGACAAATATATTGTAAAAAGAGTCATATCTACTGATTTAAAAGTATATCTTAATAAAGAACTAAGTCCTGGAAGTGAATTAAAAATGTAGCTATGCTTTATTCTTGGGTTGAAATAATATGGTAAAAGGGTTAAAATATAACATGCATAGGTATGAGGGGGATTTTTATGTCATTTTTTGAGGCAATTCTTATGGGAATTGTTCAAGGGGTAACTGAGTTTTTACCTATCAGCAGCTCTGGTCATTTGGCTATATCAAGACATATATTAGGCTTACAGCTGGATAACATTCTATTTGAGGTTTTACTACATATTGGAACACTCGTAGCAATTATTGCAGTTTATTATAAAGATGTCATTGATTTAATAGTCAGCGGGTTAGGATTAATAGGTCGTCTATTCAAATACATAATTATAAGTATAGGGAATTTGATTTACAAGAATAATAAGAAGGTTCCACAGATTATTGATAATGATAAGAAGAAATTCGTGATGCTTATCATTGTTGCCAGTATTCCCACAGCAATTATCGGATTAATATTAGAAGAAAAAATCATTGAATCTTTTGATATATTATTAGTTCCGGGAATCTGTTTGATTATTACTGGATTTTTACTATATTCAACTATAAAACTGAAATCAGGTACTAAGAAGGAAGGTAAGACTTCATATAAAGACGCTATAATAATAGGTACTTTTCAAGGATTCGCTGGACTTCCAGGTATATCACGCTCTGGTTCAACAATTGTTGCTTCGCTTCTTAGAGGGTTGAATAAAGAATTTGCTGTTAAATTTTCTTTTTTGATGTCCTTACCAGCAGTAATTGGAGCAATGATATTACAAATAAAAGATTTAGAGTGGGATACACTTTCTACTATTATAACAGCACCTTATGTGGTAGGAATGGCTGTATCTGCTTTTGTTGGATACATATGTATCAAATTTTTGATTAAGTTGATTAAACAGAATAAATTGCACTATTTCGCATATTATTGTTTTGTGATTGGCATAATCATAATAATTTCCCATTTTGTCTTATAGACAACAAGGGACTTGGTAATGATTTTAAGAGAATACTTAAGATTAGGGTACAAATAAACATAAAGAAGAGGGGGTAGTGATATGGCACCTAAGAAGAAAACATCTACTAAATCACCTAAGAAAAAGACATCTACTAAAAAAACTACAACAAAGAAAAAAGATGAAGAATTAATTTCCAATGATATAAAATACGAAATAATAGCTTTAACATTTTTTGCTTTTTCATTACTCATGTTTGTTAGTGTTTATTTTGATAAAGCAGGAGCATTAGGAAGAATCATTAATAATCTGTTCTTTGGATTATTTGGAGTAAGTGCGTATTTAATACCAATAATAATATTTTTGGCTTCATTTTTTAAAATATTTAATAAAGGAAATAAATTACTGAATAATCGAATATATCTAGGTTGTATTTTATTATTGACCATATCCATATTTGCACATGTTACACATATTAAAGGAGTGCAGATTTTAAAAGTAATTGGCTTAAAAGGGTTTTTACCAACCTTGGCTAATTATTACAAATTATCTACAACTAGAGTAGCAGGAGGATATTTAGGCGGATTGTTTGGTGATTTACTTATTTTATTTATTGGAAAGATAGGAACTTATATAGTACTTATTTTACTACTGATAATAATTATTATCCTATTAACTCAAAAATCTTTATTCAAATTTATCAAGAATATTGGTAAGAAAGTAAAAGACGGTAGTCAAAATGTAATTGAAAAATCAAGAGAAGCTAGAGAAAATATGATTGAAGAATATTCTAAATATGATGAAGAAGATGAAAAAGAAGATAATAATGAGAAGGTCAGTTTTCTCAGTAAGGTATCACTTAGCATTGATGATGAGCCAATAGAGAATTTTCTAGAAGAAGAAAAAGAAGTAGTACATAAACCTATTGAAGAAAAATATGTACCACAAAAAGAAGAAATTAAACAGGTTGAGGTAATTCAAGCTAAAGAACCTACTAAATCAATAGAATCAACAGATAAGACTATTGAAGAAGAAATTCAAAAAGATCAACCAGAAAATGTAGAATATAAATTCCCATCCATTGACTTATTAAAGAAAAATCCTTTGGGTGGTAATAAAGGTTCCAAAAGTGCAATTCTCAAAAATGCTGATAAGCTAGAGAAGACTCTTGAGAGTTTTGGTGTTAGAGCTAAAGTGCTAAATGTTAGTTGCGGTCCTACAGTAACCAGATATGAATTACAACCTGAACAAGGTGTAAAAGTTAGTAAAATAGTATCTTTGGCAGATGATATTGCATTGAATCTTGCGGCATCAGGTATAAGGATTGAAGCTCCTATCCCTGGTAAATCAGCAGTAGGTATTGAAGTACCTAATAAAGAAGTTAGTTCAGTATATTTACGAGAGGTTATAGATACAGAAGATTTCAAGCAATTTCCATCCAACGTTGCATTTGCTCTTGGTAAAGATATAGCAGGCAAAGTAATCGTTGCAGATATTGGACGTATGCCTCATATGTTGATTGCTGGTGCAACTGGTTCTGGTAAAAGTGTATGTATAAATACTTTGATTACAAGTATTATTTATAAATCAACTCCAGAACAGGTTAAGTTAGTAATGATTGATCCAAAAGTAGTTGAACTTAGTGTTTATAATGGCATTCCACATCTATTAATACCTGTTGTAACAGATCCTAAAAAAGCAGCAGGTGCACTTAACTGGGCAGTAAGTGAAATGTCAGATAGATATAAATTATTTGCTGCATCGAATGTAAGAGATGTAAAAGGTTATAATAAACTTGTAGCCAAAACTGGCGAAGGTTCCTCATTACCACATATCATAATTATAGTTGATGAATTGGCTGACTTGATGATGGTTGCTCCAAATGATGTTGAAGATGCAATTTGTAGGCTGGCGCAAATGGCAAGAGCCGCTGGTATACATCTGATCATTGCGACTCAAAGACCTTCTGTAGATGTAATTACAGGACTAATCAAAGCAAATATACCATCAAGAATAGCTTTTTCAGTATCTTCAGGTACTGATTCAAGAACTATCATTGATATGAATGGTGCAGAAAAACTCCTTGGTAAAGGTGATATGTTATTCTATCCTGTAGGAGTTCAAAAGCCTCTAAGGGTACAAGGAGCATTTATATCAGATAAAGAAGTTGAACATATTGTAGAATTCTTGAAAGAGAGCAGGAAAACCATTTATAATGATAAGATTATAAGTCAGATTTCATCTGACAAAGCTGTTCTTGGAAAACAAGACGATAAAGATGACTATTATAATGAAGCATTGGAATTAGTTATTGAAAAGCAGAAAGCTTCTGCTTCCATGATACAAAGACGATTCAGAGTTGGTTATAACAGAGCAGCTAGAATTGTTGACCAACTACATGAATCAGGTATAGTAGGTGGTGAGGAAGGAAGTAAACCTAGAAAAGTTTTAATAACAAAAGAAGAATATGAAGAAATGAAAAATCAAGTATCAGCAACATCAGAAGACGAGTAATAACTAAAAGTTATAAATATTTACTTTAATAATGACTAATTTTTATTAGAAGGAGAAATGGAAATGAAAACAGATATTCAAATAGCTAATGAAGCTAAAATGGAACCGATTAGTGTAATAGCTGGAAAATTAGGTATGACAGAAGATGACATTGAATTTTACGGTAAATATAAAGCTAAAGTAACTGATGAGTTATATAAAAAAGTAGAAAGTAATGAAGATGGAAAACTCATACTTGTAACAGCTATCAATCCAACTCCAGCTGGTGAAGGTAAAACAACTACAACAGTAGGTCTTGGTCAGGCTATGGGAGAATTGGGAAAGAATGCTATCATCGCACTTAGAGAACCTTCATTAGGTCCTTGTATGGGTATAAAAGGTGGTGCAGCTGGTGGTGGTTATGCACAAGTTGTACCTATGGAAGATATCAATTTACATTTTACTGGTGATATTCACGCTGTCAGTATTGCTCATAATTTATTGTCGGCGATGCTTGATAATCATCTGCAGCAAGGTAATACCTTGGGGATTGATCCAAGACAGATAGTATGGAAAAGAGTAGTTGATATGAATGATAGAGCTCTTAGAAGTATTGTTGTCGGTCTAGGTGGTAAAATGCAAGGAGTTCCAAGAGAAGATGGATTCATGATTACTGTTGCATCAGAAGTAATGGCTATATTATGTCTAGCTAGTGACTTAGAAGATCTTAAGAATAGATTAAGTAGAATCATAGTTGCCTATACATATAATGGTGACCCAGTGACTGCTGGTGATCTGAATGCACAAGGTGCTATGACAGCATTATTGAAAGATGCCATTAAACCTAATCTTGTTCAAACTCTAGAAAATACACCTGCTCTTATGCATGGTGGACCTTTTGCAAATATTGCTCATGGTTGCAATAGTATAAGAGCTACAAAATTGGCATTGAAGCTTGGTGATATTGTTATTACAGAAGCTGGATTTGGTGCTGATCTTGGAGCTGAAAAGTTTTTGGATATTAAATGTAGAAAGGGTAATCTTAAGCCAGATGCTATTGTTATTGTAGCAACTATAAGAGCGTTGAAGTATAATGGTGGAATAAGAAAACAAGAGCTTGGGACTGCTAATGTTTCGGCAGTAGAAAAAGGTTTTGTTAATCTAGAAAAACATATAGAGAATCTACAACAGTATAACGTACCTATTGTTGTTACCCTTAATTCATTTGTAACAGATTCCGATGAAGAAATTTCTCTAGTAAAAGAGAAATGCGAAGGTATGGGATGCGAATTTGCTATTTCAGAAGTTTGGGAAAAAGGTGGTAAAGGCGGTATAGAATTAGCTCAGAAAGTACTTGAGACACTAGAAACGAAACAAAGCAATTTTACACCTTTATATGATGAGAATGATAGTATAGAAGATAAAATCATGTGTGTAGCTACTAAGATATATGGAGCAAGCAATGTTAATTATACACCAAAAGCAAAGAAATCTATTAAGAAGATAATTGATATGGGACTTGATAAATTACCTGTTTGTATAGCAAAAACACAGTATTCATTTTCTGATAATGCTAAGTTATTAGGTAGACCAGAAGGTTTTGATATAACTGTTAGGGAAATTAACATATCAGCTGGAGCAGGTTTTATTGTAGCTATAACTGGAAATGTTATGACTATGCCAGGATTACCTAAAAAACCGGCAGCAGAAAATATTGATGTAGATGAGACTGGAAAGATAAGTGGATTATTCTAGACAAAGAGAAGAGGCTATGCCTCGTTTTCTGTAGGACTTTCCCATAAGATAAATAAGGAGGAATCACTAATGAATGCTATCATAATTGATGGAAAGAAAACATCCAAAGACATTAAGGATGAGCTTATTATAAAAGTAGAAGAATTGAAGAATAAGGGTGTAGAGCCTACTCTTGCAGTTGTTTTGGTTGGTAAAGACCCTGCTTCACAAGTTTATGTGAAGCATAAGAAGAAAGCTTGTGAATACGTTGGAATGAGATCTCTGGCTTATGAATTAGATGAAAAGACTACTGAAGAAGCACTTCTTGAGTTAATTAATGAATTGAATGACAGAGATGACGTACACGGAATTCTAGTTCAGTTGCCATTACCAAAACATATTGATGAAGAGAAGATTCTGTTGGCTATAGATCCATCAAAAGATGTAGACGGTTTTCATCCATATAGTGTAGGAAACCTTAGTATAGGCAGAGATGGTTTTGTTTCATGTACCCCAGCAGGTATTATAGAGCTGATTAAGAGGTATAATATAGAGATAGAAGGAAAAAATTGTGTAGTTATAGGAAGAAGTAATATTGTTGGTAAACCAGTATCCATGTTATTATTAAAAGAAAATGGTACTGTTACAATATGTCATTCTAGAACTAAAAACATTAAAGAGATATGTAAAAATGCTGATATATTAGTTGTTGCAATAGGTAGAGCCAACTTTGTTACAAAAGATTTTGTAAAAGAAGGTGCTACAGTTATTGATGTAGGAATGAATAGACTTGATAATGGTAAATTATGTGGAGATGTTAAATATGACGAATGTTCTGCAATAGCAGGTGCCATAACTCCTGTACCAGGTGGTGTTGGTCCTATGACAATAGCAATGCTTATGAGCAATTGCGTAAAATCAGCCAATAATATGTTAAAATAATAGTTATATTCTATGACAGAGATTAAATAACTTGAAGAAAAAGGAGTGTTCTTATTGAACATAAAAATTTCATTTATTTCACTTGGTTGTGATAAGAATCTTGTGGATAGTGAAGTCATGTTAGGATTATTAAGAGACAAGGGATATACATTAATAAATGATGAAACAGAAGCAGATGTTATAGTTGTAAATACATGTGGATTCATTCAAGATGCAAAAGAAGAGAGTATAGGCACAATCATAGAGATGGGGCAATACAAAGAAAATGGAAAATGTAAAGCTTTGATTGTAACAGGTTGTCTTGCTCAGAGATATCAAGATGAACTTATAAAAGAAATGCCTGAGATAGATGCTATTTTAGGAGTTTCTAATTACGACAAAGTGATTGAAGCAGTTGAATCAGTACTTGATAACAAGAAATATGTGGCTTTTGAAGATAACGACCATGTTCCTGAAGAATATATTAACAGAGTAATCAGTTCTACAGGGTATTCTGCTTATCTTAAAATTGCTGAAGGCTGCGATAATCATTGTACTTACTGTATTATTCCTAAAATCAGAGGAAAGATAAAAAGCAGAACAATGGAAAGTCTTATAGAAGAGACTAAGTATTTAGCGCAAAATGGTGTGAAAGAGTTAATACTGGTTGCTCAAGATACAACAAAATATGGTATTGACATTTATGGAGAAAAAAAATTACCAGCTTTACTGAGAGAGTTATGTAGGGTGGATGGTATTGAATGGATTAGATTATTATACTGTTATCCAGAAGAAATAACAGACGAATTAATTGAAGTAATGAGAGATGAAGAAAAAGTTCTTAATTATTTAGATATGCCTATTCAACATGCCAATAATGATATATTAAGAAGAATGGCAAGAAAAGGCACAAAAGAAATGATTACAGACGCCATATCTAAACTTAGAAAAGCAATACCGGATATTTGCCTTAGAACTACACTTATTACAGGTTTCCCTGGAGAGACTAGAGAACAATTTGAAGATATGAAAGAATTTGTACAAGATGTTAGATTTGATAGATTAGGAGTTTTTTCATATTCGCCGGAAGAAGGTACACCTGCTGCTTTATTTGAAGATCAGATAGATGATGATATAAAAGAAGCTAGAAAAGATGAAATAATGGCACTGCAGCAAGGGATATCCAAGTCTATTAACGAAGAGTTGGTAGGTAAAACCTATTCTGTCATTATTGAAGGATATATGCCAGAGGATAGAGTATACTGTGGAAGGACTTATCGTGATGCTCCTGATGTAGATGGCATGATATTTGTAAGTTGTCCTTATGAATTAATGTCGGGAGATATAATTAATGTTAGAGTTAGTTCATCTAATGAATATGATTTAATAGGAGAGATTATCAATGAATATAGCGAATAAGTTAACTTTGTTTCGTGTTATATTAATTCCATTTTTTTTATTGTCACTATATATAATTGAAGCACCATATGGCAATATCATAGGTGTCATAATATTTATAATAGCAAGTTTAACAGATTTTCTTGATGGACATTTAGCTAGATCAAGAAATCTAGTAACTGATTTTGGAAAATTCATGGACCCACTGGCTGATAAGTTATTAGTGGCATCAGCACTCATTTATCTAGTAGAAGTTAAAGAATTGGCTGCATGGATTGTTATAGTAATTATCGGTAGAGAATTCATAATCAGTGGAGTTCGCCTTGTTGCTGCCAATAAAGGTATTGTTATTGCAGCAGGATGGTGGGGAAAGATAAAAACCATGATTACAATGATTATGATTATAGTTATTCTATGTAATTTTAATTTTGAAGGTATAGTTGTTATTGAACAAATACTTATCTATGCATCTTTATTATTTACAGTAATATCTGCCCTTGATTATATAACAAAGAATATTAATATATTTAAGGAATAAATTTAATGCTTAAAGGAATTTTGAAAGGATGATACCATATGACTGCTGAAATAATAGCCATTGGAACAGAATTACTACTCGGAGATATTTTGAATACTAACGCAAGGTACTTATCAAGACAATTGGCAGATATGGGTATTTCTGTTTACTACCAATCAGTTGTAGGCGATAATGTTGATAGATTACAAGAAACAATAGAAAATGCTATGAATAGGACTAGCATCATTATCACAACTGGGGGGTTGGGGCCTACAACTGATGATTTATCTAAAGAAACTATTGCACAAGTGTTAGGTTTACCTCTTATTGAACACGAGGAATCCAAAAAGAGGATAGTTGATTTCTTCAAACAACGAGATATACCTATGACAGAAAATAATTTAAAACAGGCATATATACCAGAAGGGGCTATTGTTCTTGAAAATGATAATGGAACGGCTCCAGGATTTATTGTAAAAACAAAAAACAATATAATCATTGTATTACCTGGACCACCAAGTGAAATGGTACCCATGTTTGAAAAGGGAGTCAAAAAAGAATTGAAAAAGTTAAATGAAGGTGTTATTTTCTCAAGGACTTTAAAATTATGTGGTATAGGAGAAAGTACGGTTGCAAACATATTGCAAGACGTTATAGATAACCAAACCAATCCTACCATTGCTCCTTATGCAAAAGATGGAGAGGTTCATCTTAGGATAACAGCCAAGACCAATGAAGAATCAAAAGCTATCAAATTAATTGATGCTATGGAACAAAAAGTGGCTGATCATGTTGGAGAATATATATATACTACTGATGAAAAGACTCTTGAGGAAACAATTGTTCATATAATGAAGAATAAGAATCTGACTCTGTCTGTAGCTGAATCCTGTACTGGTGGACTGCTAAGCGGCAGAATCATTAATTGTTCTGGAGTTTCTGATGTATATAAGGAAGGATTTATTACTTACTCCAATGAAGCGAAAATGAAATATCTTGGGGTTAGAAAAGATACCCTTGAAGAATTTGGTGCAGTCAGTGAAGAAACAGCAAGGGAAATGGCAGAAGGACTAATTGACAAATGCGATACGTCTGCCTCTATATCCATTACAGGCATTGCAGGACCCACTGGAGGCACAGAAGAAAAGCCTATAGGACTTGTTTACATAGGGGTATCATATAAAGGTGTTACTACAGTCAAAAAGTGCAATTTTTACGGTAATAGACAGAAAATCAGAACGAGAGCTGTAGTAGAGAGCCTTATAATGTTATGGAACAAAATCAAATAGTGATATATCTAAATTAAGTCTATGATTAACATAGGCTTAATTTTAAACTATAAGAACTATATGGATTATTGAAATATTTGTAAAAAATGTATTGACGTAATTAAAATAATATATTATAATTATAAACGAACATAAGTTCGGTTTTTTAATTTGAAAGGGGGAACCTAGTTAATAGGGACTATATGAAAGATGATAAAAAAAGAGCGTTAGAGGCAGCGATATCCAATATTGAGAAGCAATATGGTAAAGGTTCCATAATGAAGTTAGGTGAATCCAGAGAGAATATGAACATTGAAACTATTCCTACAGGGTCACTTAGTTTAGATATAGCACTTGGTGCTGGAGGTATACCAAAAGGAAGAATCATTGAAGTTTATGGGCCAGAATCAAGTGGTAAAACAACTGTTGCATTACATATGGTAGCAGAAGCACAAAAAAAAGGTGGAATAGCTGGTTTTGTGGATGCTGAGCATGCATTAGACCCTGAGTATGCAAAAAAGATAGGTGTAGATATAGATAATTTATATATATCACAGCCAGACAATGGAGAACAAGCTCTTGAGATAACAGAAACAATGGTACGTTCTGGTGCAATTGATATTGTTATAGTGGACTCTGTTGCCGCCCTTGTACCAAGAGCAGAAATTGAAGGAGAAATGGGAGATTCTCATGTGGGGCTTCAAGCAAGACTTATGTCTCAAGCACTAAGAAAGCTGACAGCAGTAATAAACAGGTCAAAATGTGTTGTTATCTTCATTAATCAGTTGCGTGAAAAAGTTGGAGTAATGTTCGGTAATCCAGAAACTACAACTGGAGGTAGAGCGCTTAAGTTTTATTCATCAGTCAGACTTGATGTTAGAAGAATAGAAACACTGAAACAAAGTACTGATTTCATTGGAAATAGAGTTAGAGTAAAAGTAGTCAAAAATAAAATAGCGCCACCATTCAAAACAGCCGAATTTGATATAATGTTCGGAAAAGGTATATCAAAAGTAGGAGATATATTAGACTTGGCAACTCAAGAAAATATTGTTAATAAAAGCGGTGCTTGGTATTCTTATAATGAGACTAGATTAGGACAAGGTAGAGAAAATGCAAAACAATATTTAAGTGATAATACTGAATTATTGACGGAGATAGAGAATTTGGTAAGAAAGCATTTTGAGATACCAGTAGATGGAGAACAGGACACAAATAAAAAGAATAGCGAGCCTAAAAAAGAAAAAGAAACAACTGACACAAAAAAAGCTAAGAAGTAATTAGTTGTGTTTTATTAAATATACTTGATTGAATTATAATGATAGATGATAAGGGGCTTCTCATAATCCATTTTTACATCAATGTAGGTGTAAGGACAGTGACTATCTTACAACTTATTGATAGGCATGAAAATAGATTATAAGACAGCCTCTTTTTAAGGATAGATATATTATACTAATGTATCCTAAGAAAGGATATTTATGATTATTACAAATATTATTCAGAATAAAAGATTTAAAAATTATTATGATATATATATAGATGATGAATATTTGTTTTTTGTTACCTATAAGGAACTAAAGTTCTTGAAATTAAAAGAAAATGATTTGTTATCAGAAGAAATATTACACAAAATATATAGAGATTATGTATATCCTAGGGCTAAAAATAGGGCTTTTAGACTATTACAAAGAAGAGATATGCCTAAGAAAGAAATTATAAAAAAACTTAAAGAGACAGGTTATAATCAATATATAATTAATAAAGTTATTGAGTTTTTGGAAGAGTACAACTTTATTGATGATAGAAAATATACGGAAAAATACATAAATTATAACAAAACGAAGAAAAGTTTGAAACAAATCAATATAGAACTTATAAGAAAAGGCATATCAAAAGATATAGTTGAAGAATTTGCAGATTATACAGAAATTTGCGAAGAAGATATAGCATATAATTTGATTTATAAAAAATATAAAAATCTAGATACTATAGATAATAAAATCAAAAGAAGAATGATAAGTTATTTAATGAGAAAAGGTTATAATTATGGTTTAATTAGTAAAGTAATTAATCAATTTATACAAAATGAAAAGTTAACGAATACATAATAAATATGTAAAAAACGTTATGGAATATGTATATTATTTAAAAGAGTTTTCATTAAAACTTGACATAATATCTAAAACGTTATAAAATTTATATGTTATGGAAAATAACATCATGCACAATGAAAAATAAATAATGAGGAGGTGTTACCATTTGTTAGACGTTACTATAAATATAATATTACTAGTATTGTTAATACTTGTCGTTGCAGTTGTAGTTGGAGTAATAACTTTTAAGCTTGGTGTTTCTTATAGAAAGAAAGTGGCGGAATCACAATATGGATCAGCTGAACAAAAAGCTAGAAAAATTGTTGATGATGCTATAAAAGAAGCAGAATCTATTAAACGGGAAAGTCGTTTAGAGGTTAAAGAAGAAACTTATAAAATCAAAAGTGATCTAGATAAAGAAGTTAAAGAGCGAAGAAATGAATTACAACGCCTTGAGCGACGACTTCTTCAAAAAGAAGAATCTTTAGACAAAAAAGCTGAAAGCTTTGAAAGAAAAGAAAATCAGTTAACATCTAGAGAAGAACAATTAGCAAAAATAAAAGCAGAAGTATCTGAATTACAGAAAAAACATGTCAAAGAGTTAGAAAAAATTTCTGGCCTCACCTCCAATCAAGCAAAAGAATACCTTTTAAAATCTGTTGAAAATGAAGTCAAACATGAAACAGCAATTTTAATTAAAGAATTGGAAGTAAAAGCAAAAGAAGAGGTTAACAAAAAATCTAAAGAAATATTGGCGAATGTAATACAAAAATGCGCAGTTGACCATGTTGCCGAAACTACTGTATCAGTAGTACCTCTTCCAAGTGATGAAATGAAAGGAAGAATAATAGGTCGAGAAGGAAGAAACATTAGAACCTTGGAGACTTTAACAGGAATAGATCTTATTATTGATGATACGCCTGAAGCAGTTATACTTTCTGGATTTGATCCAATAAGAAGAGAAGTTGCAAGAATTGCACTTGAAAAATTAATTGTTGATGGAAGAATCCATCCTGCAAGAATTGAAGAAATGGTAGAAAAAGCAAGAAAAGAAGTTGAGAATATTATTCGTGAAGAAGGTGAAATGGCCACTTTCGACACAGGTGTTCATGGCTTACACCATGAATTAACGAGATTGTTAGGTAAGATGAAGTTTAGAACAAGTTATGGACAGAGTGTTTTAAAACATTCAATCGAGGTATCTCATTTAAGTGGATTAATTGCCGGTGAAATCGGAGTAGATGTAAGAGTAGCTAAACGTGCTGGTTTATTACATGATATTGGTAAATCAGTTGACCATGAAATGGAAGGTTCACATGTTTCCATAGGTGCAGACTTATGTAGGAAATATAAAGAATCAGATGTGATTGTCAATGCTGTTGAAGCACATCACGGTGATGTAGAACCTACTAGTCTAGTTGCTGTCATTGTACAAGCAGCTGATGCTATATCTGCTGCAAGACCAGGTGCACGACGTGAAACATTAGAAACATATATTAAGAGACTTCAACGTCTTGAAGAGATTGCTGATGAATTTAAAGGTGTCGATAAATCTTTTGCTATTCAAGCAGGTAGAGAAATTAGAATAATGGTTGTTCCTGATCAAACAAGTGATGAAGAAATGGTATTACTTGCAAGAGAAATTTCTAAGAAAATAGAGGATGAATTGGAATACCCAGGACAAATTAAAGTTAATGTTATAAGAGAAACAAGAGCAGTTGAATATGCTAAATAATAAAAAGCGTGAGAAATCACGCTTTTTTGTGTTTTAGTTAACTATTTTGTAGAAATTTTGTATTTGATATTAATTGAAAAAAATAAAAATTAATATTGTCCATAAAAATTGATTGAAAAAAAGGAAAACAGAATTTCTTATTGAATTAATAACTATAACCAAAAAAAGGGGGTCTTTTAGAGTGGAAGTTTTAAAAGTTGCTGCAAAATCTAATCCCAATTCGGTAGCTGGTGCTCTTGCTAATACTATCCGTGAACAAGGCGGTGCTGAATTACAAGCAATCGGGGCAGGCGCATTAAATCAAGCAATAAAAGCAATAATAATTGCAAGAGGATATGTGGCTCCATCGGGTATCGATTTAGTTTGTATTCCAGCTTTCACTGATATTGATATTAACGGAGAAGAAAGAACGGCGATTAAATTAATCGTTCAATCAAAAAATTAGTTTAAAAAGTGTGCATGTCACACTTTTCTTTTTTATTTCTTTTTAAGGATATAATTAAAATAATTAATCCTGTCATATGATATTCTATTTATTCTATTAAGTTTATCATAAATTCCTTGATTTTATAAGTTTTTAATGGTTTAATAGATTCGAATGAAGTAAAGCCTTACAACTTTACCATAATAATACAATATTATTCTTTACTGCTTCATAGCGATAAATTTCCATTAATCATTAACATATTCCAAAACCTTGAATTTATTTTCAAAAATGATGTATATAAATTAATACTAACACAAAAAATAATTGCAACTATAATTATGAAATGAAGATATTTATGATTGATATTGCAAAAATAAATGTTAAATGTTAATTTATATAAAAGAAAACATTAAAAAACGAATAAATTTAAAACAGAACTTGCAAAATTACATAAAATATATTACAATATGTTTAATGCAAAATGTAATAATAATAAAAGGGTGGTGTTTGTACATGATATTATCAAGTAAAGGTCTAGATATAAAACCTTCATCAACATTAGAAATAACAGCAAAGGCCAAGCAAATGAAAGCTGATGGAATAGATGTAGTAGGATTTGGTGCAGGCGAACCAGATTTTGATACACCGGATCATATAAAACAAGCTGCTATAGAGGCAATAAATGAAGGATTTACTAAATATACACCTGCTTCAGGTATACTTCCATTGAAAAAGGCTATATGCAAGAAGTTAGAAGCAGACAACAAGGTTTCATATAAACCAAGCCAAATTGTTGTAAGTAATGGAGCAAAGCATTCCTTAACTAACACATTTATGGCAATTTTAAATCCTGGTGATGAAGTTATTATACCAGCTCCATTCTGGTTGAGTTACGTTCAAATGGTTAAGATAGCTGATGGAGTACCAGTAGTAGTAAAGACAAGTAAAGAAAATAATTATAAAGCAACTATGGATGATCTAAAAAATGCATTAACTGATAAGACAAAAGCTATTTTAATTAATAGTCCAAGTAATCCAACAGGTATGGTGTATTCAGCGGAAGAGCTTAAACAAGTTGCTGAATTTGCAGTGGAGAATGATTTATTCGTCATATCCGATGAAATCTATGAAAAACTTATTTATGGTGATGAGAAGCATATAAGCATAGCTTCATTTAATGAAGATATCTATAATAGAACAATAATTATAAATGGTGTTTCTAAGAGTTATGCTATGACTGGCTGGAGAATTGGTTATGCAGCTGCTCCAGAACAAATAGCCAAAATTATGTCTAATATTCAAAGCCATGCTTCATCTAATCCAAACTCAATTGCTCAGAAAGCTGCTTTAGCTGCAATTAGTGGTTCACAAGAATGTGTGGATAAAATGAAAACTCAATTTGATAAAAGAAGAGAATATATGTATGATAGAGTATCCAAAATGCCATATGTATCTGCAATCAAACCTCAAGGTGCATTTTATGTTTTTGTTGATTTGGACAGTGCACTAGGAAAGAAATACAAAGGTGAAGTTATTGAAAATGCCAATATCTTTGCAAAGCTGTTGTTGGATAATGAAAAGGTTGCTGCAGTACCATGTACTGATTTTGGATATGACACTCATTTTAGACTATCTTATGCTATAGCTATGGAAAATATAGAAAAAGGTCTAGATAGAATAGAAAATTTCCTTAATAATTTACAATAAAGATAAGATTCTATATAAAAAGGGCAGTTTCAATTTTGAAACCGCTCTTTTGTTTTGGCTGTTTTTTGTGATAAAACAAACTTTTTACTTGCCTAACTTATGTTTTTATTTTATGATATAATAGGTTATGGAAAATATTTAATAATACATGCAAGATTCATTTTAAGAAGTAAAATATAGATTTAATTTATTTAGTGGATTAATTATATTAATAATATACTGAAAGGATGATATAGTTGTATAATGTTTATGAAACCCCATTAGGAGCTAGATATGCAAGTAAAGAAATGTTATATCTCTTTTCTCCAGACAAGAAATTCAAAACGTGGAGAAAGTTATGGATAGCACTTGCAGAAGCTGAAAAAGAGTTAGGTATTGATATTAGCGATGAGCAAATAAATGAATTAAAGAAGTTTAAGGATGATATTAATTATGATGTAGCAAAAGAAAGAGAAAAAATCGTTCGTCATGACGTTATGTCACATGTTTATGCCTATGGGTGCCAAGCACAGGCAGCTAAACCTATAATTCATTTAGGAGCCACTAGCTGTTATGTAGGAGATAATACAGATATAATAATTATGACAGAAGCACTAAAACTGATAAAAGATAAATTGGTCAACGTTATAGATAAATTAGCGAAATTCGCTATAGAATATAAAGATATGCCTACACTAGGATTTACTCATTATCAACCAGCTCAGTTAACTACTGTTGGTAAAAGAGCATGCTTATGGTTGGAAGATTTGCTAATGGATTATGAAGATGTTGAACATCAGTTGAATAAAGCTAAGCTCAGAGGGGTAAAAGGTACTACTGGTACTCAAGCAAGTTTCCTGAACCTTTTTGAAGGCAATCATGAAAAAGTTAAAGAATTAGACAAACTAGTTGCATCGAAATTAGGATATGATGATGCATTCCCTGTAACAGGACAAACTTATCCAAGAAAACTTGATTCTCAAATGTTGAATGTATTAAGTACCATTGCACAATCAGCATATAAATTCAGTAATGATATCAGATTATTACAGAATCTAAAGGAAATAGAAGAACCATTTGAAAAAAGTCAAATAGGCTCATCTGCTATGGCTTACAAAAGAAATCCTATGAGAAGCGAAAGGATATCATCTTTAGCTAGACATATCATATGTAATGCACTTAATCCAGCTATCACAGCTTCAACACAATGGTTTGAGAGAACTCTTGATGATAGTGCTAATAAAAGATTATCTGTTCCAGAAGCATTCTTGGCTACAGATGCAGTTTTAGAGATATTCATGAATGTAGTTGATGGTCTTGTAGTATATGATAAAGTAATTCATCAAAGAATCATGAGTGAGTTACCTTTTATGGCTACTGAAACTATTCTCATGGAAGGTGTAAAACGTGGTGGAGATAGACAAGAATTACATGAGAAGATAAGAGTATTATCTATGGAAGCTGGTAAACAGGTTAAGATGGAAGGTAAGAAAAATGACCTGATAGAGCGTATTTTAGCTGATGGAACATTTGGAATGAGTGAAGAGGAAATATTATCAATCTTACAACCAGAAAATTTCATTGGAAGAGCTCCAGAGCAAGTTGAAGATTTTATCGCTAACTATGTTAAAGCCATATTAGATCAAAACAAAGATATATTAGGAAAAACTGCTGAGTTAAGTGTTTAATACACTTATCTAATAGACAGATGAATGTACTAGTTCAATTATAAATAGCAGAATTAAATATTAATAGTATATGGAAAAGAGGATGGGTATGGGTAAAGTAGGATTTATTGGTACAGGAAATATGGGCTATGCTATGATGAAAGGAATTGTAGATAGTCTTAAGGATGTAGAATTATTATATACAGATGTTAATAAAAAAAGATTAGAAGAAATTAAGTCAGATATTGGATTTAATTATGTGAATAGTAATAGTGAGTGTGTGGAAAAATCAAAGTATATTGTATTAGCTGTTAAACCACAGTATTATACACAAGTACTTGATGATATTAAAGAAGTTATTACTAATCAGCATATAATTATATCTATAGCACCTGGTATTAAGATTGATGATCTAAAAAATAAACTTGGTAATGAAACAAAAATCGTTAGAGCTATGCCTAATACACCAGCTTTGGTAGGACAAGGCATGAGTGCTGTAAGTTTTTCTGATGATGATTATGCTACTGATGAGAAAGACATGGTAACTAGTATTTTCAAGTCTTTTGGTGAGATGGTAGAACTGCCAGAACATCTAATGAATGCAGTGGTAGCAGTGTCAGGAAGTTCACCAGCATATGTATATATGTTTATTGAAGCTATGGCGGATGCAGGAGTTTTATTTGGATTACCTAGGGATACATCATACAAATTGGCAGCTGGGGCTGTTCTTGGTTCAGCTAAGATGGTTTTAGAAACAGGTAAACATCCTGGAGAATTAAAGGATGCCGTATGTTCACCAGGTGGAACAACTATAGAAGCCGTATCAGAACTTGAAAAAAATGGTTTTAGAAGTGCTGTAATCGAGGCTATGAAGTCATGCTATAATAAAACCATGTCATTTTAGATTAAGTAAAGATTGAGAGATGAAACAAATGGATAAAAAAATCAAACGATTAGATAGAAAAGAAGTATTTAACGGAAAAAGAGTAAGATTAGTAATAGATAAACTAAAAATGCCTAATGACAAAGAAGTTAATTGGGAACTTATTACTCACCCTGGTGCAGCAGCAGTAATACCTGTTGATAATGATGGCAATGTAATCATGGTCAGACAATATAGAAACGCTGCAGATGAATATGTACTTGAAATTCCAGCTGGTGGAGTTGAAGAAGGCGAAGACCCTAGTATATGTGCTAAGAGAGAGTTGGAAGAAGAAACAGGTTATAAGTCTGATAACATCGAGTATCTATTAAAGTTTTACTCAAGCATCGGTATAACAGATGAGATGATAAGTATCTATGTAGCAACAGATTTGCAAGAATCACAACAGAATCTTGATGATGATGAATACGTAACTATTGAAAAATATAAGCTTGATGAATTGGTTGATATGATTTATTCAGGTCAGATAACAGATGGTAAAACCATATCAGGATTGTTAGCTTACAAATGCAAGTTAAATGATATGAAATAATAATATTAGATAATTTTGAAAAGTCTTAGATTGTTAATATAATTGGAATTATATTATTCTAAGACTTTTTTACTATATTCATAGATTTTATTAAAATTTTATTTTCTAAGTACAAGCACTCATATAATTAATTTTTTGCTCATATATTAGTTTATATACAGAATGATTATTCAATAAAAAATAAGAATGAAGATATCAATAAAGTTATATAAATTAAGGAGAGATTTGAGTGACTAATGTATTAGGAAGATATAGAAAGAAAATAAGCGTTTTTAAAATACAATTCATACTATTTTTGATAGCTATTGCAGTAGGGTCATTGTTTGCCAATAATCTAAATGGTAATCGGATTGAAGAATACAAGTTGCTGTCAGGCTATTTTATTACTAAATTTCCATCTAGTGATTATCTTAATATTGAATTATTCAAATTTATCATATGGAAAAGGATCAAGTTGATTCTTGGCATTTGGATACTTGGATTTACGTTTTTTGAGATTATAATAAATTATATTATAGTCATATATTTTGGCTTCAGTATTGGCTTTATATTTTCCATAGGACTTATGACTAACGGATTCAAAGGTTATTTGATGTACATAATACTTTTATTGCCTCAATACATATTTTATATTCCAGTTATGATATATCTCATAGTTAAAAGTACTAATTTCTGTTCTAATTTGTATAGTCATAGAAGTAGAACAAGAGGTTTTAATATAAATAAACAAATGTTTATAGAATATTTTTTTGTCCTTGTAATATGCATAATATTCACCATTGTAGGGGGTATCATGGAAACTTACGTAAACCCTCAATTAGTAAAATGGTACATTTCTGCCATAAATTTGTAAAAAATATTCGACTTTTGGAGTAAAATATATTATAATCAAATGTATATGAAGTACTGCAAAGGAAGAAAATAATGAGAGAAACAGTATCTAAGTTCTTAGACTATTTAAAAACTGAAAAGGGTTCATCCCAAAACACTATAGCATCCTATGAAAGGGATGTTAATAATTTGATTAACTACCTAGAATCCAATTCTTTGACCATTGGTAAAATAACTAATACTAATCTTAATTCTTATTTAATTAATTTAGAGAAGATGGGTAGAGCGCCATCAACAATATCTAGAAATGTTGCTTCAATCCATAGCTATTTTAGATATCTTTATAAAAATGATATGATAAAACAAGATCCTTCTAGTAATTTGCTGTCTCCAAAGATAGAAAAAAAATTACCGGAAGTATTAACTATGGAAGAAGTAGATATTTTATTAAGTCAGCCAAGTGATAATGACTGCAAAGGTATACGAGACAAGGCGATGTTGGAAGTTTTGTATGCAACGGGTATACGTGTATCTGAATTAATTAACTTAAAAAAAGATGATATTAATATTAACTTAGGTTATATTAAATGCAATGATAAGAAAAAAGAACGTATTATTCCAATGGGACAAGTATCCAAAGATGCTCTTTCCAATTATTTGGATCATGCAAGAGAGATAATGATAAAAGATCCAGGTGAGGACATCTTATTCGTTAGCTGCTTAGGTCATAAAATGAGCAGACAGGGATTTTGGAAGATAGTTAAATCATATGCAAATAAAGCTGGTATATACAAAAAGATTACACCGCATATACTTAGGCATTCTTTTGCTACACATCTTGTTGAAAACGGAGCGGATCTTCGTTCAGTACAAGAAATGTTAGGTCACTCGGATATATCTACTACTCAGATATATGCTAAGATGTCTAATAATAGATTAAAAGAAGTGTATTCAAAAGCTCATCCTAGAGCTTAGATATATGATTGATATATGATTATAGATATTACACATGGCTGCCAAAAGGCAGCCTTTTATTATGCCAAAAAAAGATTATTAAAAACAACTATATCTGCAATAATAATTATTAAAAAATTAGATATTACAGAATTATATAATATATTAAAATATTGCGTATTTCAGTTGATTATATATATATATGTTGTATAATAGAATATGTAATAATATATTGTGGATAAGGAGGAGAAAATAAAGAAAAATTAAATAATATAAATAATTACACCTATTATATATTGAATAATATATAGATGCTTACTAACATTGATGAATGCAGTAATATCGAAGCAAATATTAAAAATTACATAATGAAAATTTATTACTAGGAGGTTTAAAAGATGAAATTAAGAAAATATAAAAAAGTGATTAGTATTATGTTAGTAATAGGTATGGTATTCTCGCTTACATTGACCAGTTTTGCTTCTGAAGATTCAAGTATGTATGATGCCTTTAATTTTACTAATGGTTATGGATATGTTGGTATGGTTGGGGTAAGAGTAACAATAGGAGCAGAAGCGGATATTAACGTTAAAATGAGAGTTAGAACAGTAACTCAAGATCAAATAATAGACTTGATACAAGAATATAAAAGTTACTTTACTAACGAACAATATAATAAAATTATTAGTGATGAATCATATAGGGAAAACGGGAATGGTGCAAAACTTTTATGTTGCCTCTTAGAGACAAAATATGGTGATGGTTCTGATAACTGCTTTGCAAAAGTGAAAGATCAAGAAGTAAGGGCAGAAAATCCAGAAGATCAAGCTTTGTTAAGAGCAATCAAAGATTTGACTGAACAAGAATATATATTGTCAGGAAACCTTAAGGTTAAAGGCTTGAGCTATACACCTACAGAAGCCTGCTGTTTCGTAAAAGTAGCAAGAATAAGATTTAAAGATGGATCAACATTAAATGTAATTAACACAAACGGTACAATAGCTGAACCTGATGGAACTAGAGATAGTATTACAGGTTCAGATGAAAATACCCCATTAGACTTAATTCCTTTACATGAATAAAATAATCATCTTGATATAAAAGTAAGTCTCATTTAGTTAATATAATTTAAAAAGATCCAAGACAGAAAACAAATTGTTTTCAATCTTGGATTTTTCTCATTAAGCAATCAAACGATATCCATTTAAAAAACGATTCTGATATCCCTTATACTTGATAATAATCTATATATTTGATATGCTAATATAGTAACTGTTAGCTTTGAATAATTAGAAAAGAGGAACTATTATGTATAAGTTAGTTATACTTGATGCTGATGGAACACTGTTTAACTATGAAGAAGCTGAGAAATATGCATTAAGGGAGTCTTTCAAACTATTTTCTTTTGAAGGAGATATTTTAGGCATAAGTAATTGCTATAAAGAGATTAATTTGAATCTATGGTTAGAATTAGAAAAAGGCAATATAACTAAAGAAAAGTTAAGATACGAGAGATTCAGTAGATTATTCAAAAAATATAAGCTTGAATATGATGTCAATAAATTCAGTGACCAATATTTATTGAAATTAGGAGAAAGCAATTTTCTAATAGACGAAGCTGAAGAAGTATGTAAATATCTTAAAAATAAAGGTTATAAGATAATAATACTAACAAATGGAATAAAAAAAGTACAAGTATCAAGGCTAGAGAAATCTAATATAAAAGATTACATAGACAATATGATAGTTTCAGAAGAAGTAGGAGCTAATAAACCAGACCCAGTCATTTTTGACTATACATTCAATTTGATTGGTCATAACGATAAGAATAATGTAATCATGATAGGTGATTCTCTTACTGCTGACATCCAGGGAGGAATCAATCATGGAATTGATACATGCTGGGTCAACTTGAATAAAATAGAAAATACAACAAATATAATTCCAAAATACGAAATACATACTTTGGGAGAATTAACAACCATATTATAATCTTAAGTTCAGTTTCTATGGATTATTTAATCTTTAATTATAAATAACTGAGTTTATGAATAGATATTAGGCTAAATGTAAATATTTTTATAATAGAGATTAATATAAGGAGCTAAACGATGAATAAAGATATTTTAAAGAGGATACCAAAACATATAGGGATTATACCAGATGGTAATAGAAGATGGGCTGTAGGTCATAATATGGACAAAAAAGACGGGTATTTTTATGGCATAGACCCGGGATTCCAGCTATATGAAACAATGCTTGAGTATGGTGTAAAGGAAGCAACATTTTATGGTTTTACTCAGGATAATACAAAAAGACCATCTAATCAAAAAGCAGCATTCATAGAAGCATGTGTTAGTGCTGTTAATAACCTAGCCAATAGAGATGCCAATCTATTAATAGTGGGTAACAGTAAATCAGATGTATTTCCAAAAGAACTATTGAAATATGCTAATAAAAGAGTGAAATTCGGTAAAGGTCTTATGAACATTAATTTCCTTGTTAATTATGACTGGAAATGGGATTTGAATAATGGTATTAACAATATTGCTTCATCAGATATATCAAGAATAGACCTAATCATCAGATGGGGAGGCAGAAGACGTTTAAGTGGTTTTTTACCTGTACAATCAGTATATTCTGATATATATGTCATTGATGAGTATTGGCCTGATTTCAAGAAAGATCATTTTAAGGAAGCTCTTAGATGGTATCAAACAACAGATGTTACATTAGGCGGTTAATAAGGGAGGAGCAATGGAATTTTATTATAATTCTAGAAAGATTGAATATACCATCAAATATAGTAAGCGTAAAACGATTGCAATTCATATTGAACCTTCAAACAATATCATTGTAAAAGCTCCAATAGGTATGGATAGTAACAGGCTCAAGGAATTAGTGGAGAGCAAGGGTAAATGGATTTCTAACAAATTGAAAGAATCCAATGATTATAAGATACAAGAGAGGACTTATAAAAATGGTGAATTATTTTTATTTCTAGGTAAAGAATATCCATTAGAGCTGATAATAGATGAAACAGCTAGTGTTATGAGCGTAGAGATTATAAATAATTCACTTAGAATAATTACCAATACTGAAGATAAAGACAGTATAAAGAATCTATTAGAAGAATTTTATAAAAAGCAAACCAGAATAATTATTCAAGATAGAATAAAATATTACCAAAATTATTTTATTGTCAGACCTAATAATATTAGAATCAAGAAACAGAAAACTAGATGGGGAAGTTGTAGTTCATTGAAAAACCTGAATTTCAATCTAAAATTATCAATGGCTAAACTCTCTGTTATTGATTACATAGTAGTTCATGAGATGAGTCATTTGATACACCTTAATCATTCAAAAGACTTTTGGAACTTAGTAAAAAGTGTTTTACCTAATTATAGGGATGAAAAACATTGGTTAAAACATAATGGTAGAAGATTAACGTTAGATTAAATATAATATGACTGCATGAAATTGAAAGTGGGAAAGTTGAGTTAATTACAATAGAAAAGGGGAGTAACATAAATTATGATTAAAAAAAGAGGTTTAAGGATTATTTTAACTATTTTATTAGTTACGTGCTTAATTCCAGTAAGCATTTCTTCTAATGCAAAGGGTTTGTCTGGGTCAATAGAAGAATTTATAGAAACATATACCATATCTACTGAAGATGAAGATAAAAGCGAAGAGATACCTAGCATTGAATATGATAATAAATTATTTTTACCAATTCAGGATATAGCACGTATATTAGGTAAAAATATAATAACTAAGGGTCAAACAATTAAAATATCTGATGAAAACAAAGAACAAGATTTTACATTGAAAGATGGATTTTTACTACATGGTTTCTATGCCTTAAATTCATATGATCAGTTTGAGGAATTACGCAGAGGCAAGACACTTTCAAATTTTGACTCTCTATCTTTTGGATGGAGTAGGATAGATCAAGTTGGTGATGGGGTAGAATTAACCTTTGACGGTAGAGATTTTCGTATTCCAAATGCTTATGATGAGACACTTCATAAGGCAAATGATATACCTAAGCAGTTAATGATATTTGCTGATGATAGTAGCAATAGAAACGATTATTTCAAAGCTATTTTCAAAGATATGGATAATATAATTAGTCAAATAGCTGATACAGTCAATGGCAAAAATAATGTATATAAAAAATTAGCATTTGATGGGGTGACAATCGACTTTGAAACTGTTAACAAAGAAGATCAAGATTCATTTATAACTTTCCTTAAAAAATTAAGGACCAAACTTGGCAAGGATAAAACAATTTATGTAGCCATACCATCGGTTAAATACTATAGTTATTACAAGTACAAAGAAATTCTGGAAATAGTTAATTATGTAATACTTATGGAACATGATTTCGATATTAAAGTTAGACAAAGTACCTATAGTGATATAATTAAAAGTCCAGTTAGTCCAATTGCTCTTATAGAACAAGATATAAAGACATTGGTAGAAAAAGTAGGAGATAAATATAAGGATAAAATAGTATTACAGATTAGTTTCGGTAGTTCTCAATGGATCAGCAATAAAGATAATACATATAGAAGGGTAATGTCCTCACCATCTTACAATCTAATTTATGACCGTATTTGTAAGGAATTGGATAATAAGGTTAAAAAAGAAGATTTGCTATTTTATAATAAATTATATGATAACCCATATCTGATATACATTAATGATAAAAAAGAGAAAAACTATATTTGGTATGAAAACTGGGATAGTGTATTTGCTAAGATTAAATTAGCTAGTGATTATAACCTAGGTGGAATTTCCTTATGGAGATTAGGAACTGTTCCTAACTATTACAGCAAATATGGAAAAGAGGCTGGTTTTGATATCTGGTATAGAATAAGTAATTTATTTGACAAGTAAATATAAGTGTAAAAGAGATAACCTCTTAAGTAGATATCAATACTTAAGAGGTTTATTATTATTGTAATTTCTCCAACACCTTCTATTTTTTCAAGAGCATTTTTAATATGTTGCTTTTCAGTATCATTCCTTATTCCGTCTACATGAATATTCAGACTCTGCAAATTCATCAACCTTTCATTAAATTTATATCATTATTTTGGACTATATTGTAAATAATATACTTCTTTTTATGATGCTTAGTAATATCTTGCGCTCATGACAAGATATTACTAATATTATCTAAATACACAACAAAAATGTAACAAAAAATGCAAGATATTACTAAAGATTGAGGGCTGTTTTCTATAATTGGATGTTATAATTGAACAGAAAAATAAAGAGAAAGGAGATAAAAATGTTAAAAAGCAATAAAAACACAACTGTGAGAGGTTTCTTACAATCATTCTTAGCAAAGCAAGAAAGCAGCATTATCATTGCTACAGTAATTTACGCAGTTTTTGTAACCATGGTTAATGGTACATTCTTTACGTCAGGTAATATATTCAATATATTTCGTTCTACCGGTTTTACTCTAATAACAACAGTTGGTATGACATTTATATTAATTACAGCAGGTCTTGACCTTTCAGTAGGTTCAGTATTAGCCCTAGGAGGGGTAGTAACTGGATTAGCATTCAAAGCTGGAATGCCAGTTCCAATAGCAATATTAGCTGGACTATCGGTAGGGGCTGTAATTGGAGCTATCAATGGAGCAATTATTGTAAAAGCAGGTATTCCTCCACTTATTGTTACATTAGGTATGCAGTATGTAGCAAGAGGATTAGTTTCTGTAATTACTCAAGGAGTTCCTATATATCCTTTACCTGAAAGTTTTCAAAGATTGGAAC
The DNA here is from genome assembly GCF_018141425.1 of Vallitalea guaymasensis. Taxonomy (NCBI): domain Bacteria; kingdom Bacillati; phylum Bacillota; class Clostridia; order Lachnospirales; family Vallitaleaceae; genus Vallitalea; species Vallitalea guaymasensis. The sequence goes on along the minus strand of NZ_CP058561.1, from coordinate 5,567,731 downwards.
AATCTAAGTTCCTTGGAATTTCCTTGGTTATATATGTAGCATTTATAATAGCTGTAATAGGTCATTTAATACTGAAAAGAACTGCATTTGGACGGTCAATATATGCAGTTGGAGGGAATACGGAAGCAGCACGTATATCTGGTATAAATACTAAGAAAGTCACTTTTAGTATTTACGTCATAACTTCTACATTGGCAGCACTTGCTGGGATTTTAATGGCAGCCAGATTAGGTTCTGCAGAGGCTGCAGCTGGTACAGGATATGAATTAACTGTTATCTGTGCATCTATTATTGGAGGTACATCTACTTTTGGAGGAATGGGTTCAATAATTGGAGCAACTGTGGGAGCTCTATTCATGGAAATATTAACTAATAGTTTGACTTTGATGAGGATTTCTGTCTATTGGCAAAATCTAGTTGTAGGTGTTATATTGATTCTTGCTGTATTACTAGACCAATATAAGAGAAATGCTATGTTAAGGAAATCAATTAAAAAGTGATGAAAGGGGCGTTTTGATTGTCACAACAAGATATTGTACTGTCAATGAAAAACATAACAAAGAGATTTACAGGCACAATCGCCCTTGATGATGTATCTATAAATCTTTATCGTAATGAGATATTAGCTGTAATGGGTGAAAATGGAGCAGGTAAATCAACACTAATGAAAGTTCTAAGTGGTTCTTATTCATGTAAAGAATATGAAGGTACAATTATATGTAATGGAGATGAGTGTAAATTTTATGCTACTCATGATTCTGAAAATGCTGGAATTGCTATGATTCATCAAGAATTGAATTTAGAACTTGATTTGAGTGTAGCTGAAAATATCATGCTTGGACGTTTGCCCAAGAATAATTTAGGCTTTATTGATTGGAAAAAGACTAAGGAATGTGCAAAAGAAGCACTAGACATGTTAAAAGCCAATATTGATGTCAACGTGACTGTTAGGAGTCTCAGTCCATCAATGCAGCAATTAGTCAGCATAGCAAGAGCCTTAGTAAGAAAACCAAAAATATTGATATTAGACGAACCTACATCAGTTCTTACTGAGGGCGAAACGAAAAACCTTATGGTTATATTAAGATCCTTGAAGAAACAAGGATTATCATGTATATATATTTCCCATAAATTAGCAGAAGTCTTTGAGTTGTGTGACAGGATAGATGTTATGAGAGATGGTCGTTATATAAATACATATTTCAAGAGTGAAGGTTACAATAGCGAAAACATAATAAGTGATATGATAGGCAGAAAACTGGATGTTATGTATCCTACTATTGAAAAGAGTATAGGGGAAGAAATTATGAGAGTAGAGAATTTTAAAGTACCTCACCCTTATGCTTATGGTAAAAATATTATTGAGGATGTAAGTTTTACCTTGAAAAAAGGAGAAATTGTAGGACTTGGAGGACTGGTAGGAGCAGGAAGGTCAGAATTGATTAATGCAATATTTGGTGTAATCCCTAAGATTCAAGGGAAAGTCTTTATGGAAGATAAAGAAATCAATATTAAGAATCCTTGGGATGCCAAATCATATGGAATAGGATTGCTGACAGAAGATAGAAAGAAAAATGGCTTTATATATTCAATGAGTATCAAAGAGAATATGACCTTAACTATTATAGATAAGTTGGTCAAAAAATTATTCATAGATAAAAGTGAGGAAAACAAGAAGGCTAAATCCTACTATGATGCACTACAAGTGAAAGCTCCTAATATGGATACTCTAATAACTTCATTATCAGGAGGTAACCAGCAAAAGGTTATATTGGCAAAATGGCTAATTACCAATCTGAAAGTTCTATTTCTTGATGAACCTACACGAGGAATAGATGTAGGTACCAAATCTGAAATATATAAGCTTATTGGTGACTTGGCTAAAAAAGGTATTAGCATAGTGATGATATCATCAGAATTACCAGAGCTCATAGAGATATGTGACAGAGTTATAGTACTAGCAAATGGTAGAGTCATGGAGGATATACCTAAGAAAGAGTTGAGCGAAGTAAGGATATTGAGATCTGCTTCCAATACTTAATATATTCTAAAAATAGCATATCCATGCTATAATATAAAAGCAAAGGAGAATTTAATTATGAAAAGATTTTTAGCGTTAATATTATCGTTGACTATGATAGTTGCAATGATGGGTGGTTGTAGTAAAAAGTCAGAAACAACATCTAAAGAGGAAGATAAGAATGACAATGAACTTTTCTTTGTTTATGTGTCTCCATTATTAGCACATCCAATTTGGCTTATAGCTAAAGAGGGATTCGATGCGGCAGTTGAAGAGCTTGGAATAAGAGGTGACTGGGTAGGACCACAAAACATATCACCAGAAGAGATGGCAAAACTTATTGAAACAGCCATTGCACAGAAAGCTGATGCAATAATAACACAAGGTCTAGTACCTACAGGACCTCTAAAACTAGCAGAAGAAGCAGGAATACCAGTACTGATTGTAGATTCAGATGTTCCTGATGCTGAGAAGTTAGCATATTTTGGTAAGGACGAGACTCGTCAAGCTGAACTTCTATTAGAAGCTGCCCAAAAGAAATATGGTAAAGATACGAAATTGAATATTGGAGTAATGGTTGCTGCACTTAACTATAAGATAGCACAAGATCAAATTAGTGCTATAGAAAAAGTATTTGAAAACCATCCTGGAGGATATAGTATAGTTAATAGAGCAGAATCCAAATCAGATAAAATGAAAGCAACAACAGAATGGCAAAATACATTCAAGGCATATCCAGAAATCAATGTAGCCATTAATCTAGCGGCGGAAGCAGGACCAGCATGTGCTAAAGTCGTACAAGAGATGGAGCTCTCAGACAAAGTGGCTGTATTTGGTGTTGATGATGTTGAAGAAACCCTTGACCTTGTCAAAACTGGTGAGATTGATGGAACTATAGTAACTTCATTTTATAATTATGGATACCAAGCAACCTATTGGTTATATCAACATGTAACAGAAGGTAAGACACCAGAGAATGTACATAATGATGCTGGTACTATAATAGTGACTAAAGAAAACGTAGATACATATGGTGATGCTCTTAGAGAAAAAGTTGATCTTAAATAATATATAGACTTAGATATAAGCAATAGACTTATAATTATCTTAAAACAATATTTGAGGTGATGGACATGAATGCAATTGTACATAAACTAAAATCAAGATTAAAGATATTTGATAGTATTAAGAATAAATTGATTCTGTATGTTACAATTGTATTCATTCTAGTAATAGGTAGTATCTTACTTGCAAACATCAATTTTAAAACATTTTTTGGAGAGTATAATAGTCTGTATAATAAGTACAATGCACTAAATAGCTTTTATAGTAATATCAATGAATCTACAGAGCATATTAAAAGCTATTATTATAACAAGGATAAAGAAGATCTGGATAAATATTTGGTTAATATTTCTATAGCTTCAAGAAAGATAAAGTATCTACAATCTACATCAGTAGATGAAGATACTAGATGGGAATATAAAAAGTTATCCAATATGCTTGATACATATAAAGAAAAAATAGATTTGGCTCTAGAAGATAGTTTTTCAAATAATATTGTTCATTATGAAACAATCGTTAATATCAATGAATTAATAAATAGAACTATGATAAAATATTACAATGTAATAATAGATGAGATGAATGCTAGTGGGGAAACTTTACAGGCTAATTGGCAGACCCAAAGATATACTACTTCAATTATTATATTGATAATAATTATTTTCTGTATTGTTTTTTCAATTCTTTTTATACGTGGAATCAACAAGCCTATAGGACAACTTGTCAGAGGTGTCAAAAAAATTCTTCGCGGTAATTACAATATTCCGAAAATCAAAGGTGGAGGAGAAGAAATCCAAATATTGGCTAACGCTTTTAATAAGATGGCTTCAAGTCTAGGATATTATGTTAGAGAAATGCAGGAAAAAGCAAAACTCCAAGGGCGATTGTTGGAACAAGAAAATGATAATCTAAAGATGCAGCATATAATAAGGGAAACAGAATTGCGTGCACTACAGAGTCAAATGAATCCACATTTTTTATTTAATACTCTAAGTATCATCAGCAAAATGGCTTATATTGAAAGTGCGCCTAAAACTTGTGAATTGATGGAAGCTACTACAGAATTACTTAGATACAATATTGATAAAAGTAGTAAGGTATCTGATCTTAATAGTGAAATCCAGTGCCTAAAGAACTATTTATATATACAACGCAAGCGATTTGGTGAAAGAATCAAATTTGAACTAGATTGTGAAAAAGACTTACCTAATGTGAAAATGCCTGCTCTAATCATTCAACCCATTGTTGAGAATGCTATTGTACATGGAGTTGACAACATGGTAAGTGATGGCTTGATAAGTATTAATATATTTATGGTTAAGGATGTTATTTGTATCAGTGTTGAAGATAATGGGATTGGAATTGATAGTGAAAAAATAGATAGTATTCTATCTTTTGAAAAAGATGATGAGGATAGTTCTGGAATTGGAGTAATCAATGTGAAAAAACGTCTGGAGATGTTTTTTGGCATGAAAAAGGTTTTTAATATTGAAAGTAGTTCTGGGTGCGGAACTGTTGTTACAATAAATTTACCATTAACTGCAAATTCGGAGGAATTATTGTCATGTATAAGATTATGATTGTTGATGATGAACCAATTGAAAGAGAAGCATTTGCGCTTGTTATAAAAAACAATATTACAGATTTGATTTTGGCAGGTAAGGCTTCTAATGGATTTGATGCTATTGAACTTAGTACAAAAATCAAACCTGATATAATTGTCATGGATATAAAGATGCCTGGACTTACAGGACTTGATGCTATCAAAGAGATCAAGAAAAAACTTCCTTTCGTTAAGTTTTTAATACTATCTTCATATAATGAATTTGAATATGCCCAACAAGCATTGAAGCTTGGAGCAGAAGATTTTATAGTAAAACCTGCAAAGATAAATGTTCTAGTTGATTCTATCAAGAATATTATCAATAAACTGGATAATGAACATGATAAAAGAAATGTTAATACTGTTTTGCAAAATAGAGTAGAAGCTATAAAACCTATTGTAGAAAATGACACTGTTTATACCATTATATCTGGTTGTAATGATAAAGAGCTTAATAAACTTCTAGGGTTCTTTGAAGTAAATCTGAGCAGTGGATTTTGTATGGCTGTAATTGGGAAAACCATAAGTGAAATGATGGTTAATAGAATAAGAAAGAGCCTATTAGGCATTGGTATCAAAAGCATTGGTGCTCATATAAACAGTATGATTATATTCTTTATCCCATGTTCTGATTACGAAAATGAAAATGAAAAAGAGAAATATATTAATGAAGTTGCTATGTATATTAAAAATACTATGGATGGTAGTGACATGAGGAAGCTTGTAATAGGCACAGGTAATGTCCATTATACCAGTGAAGGTCTAAAAGAATCTTATATTGAAGCTGTAGAAGCATTGAGAACAGCAGAAACACTGGATAAAGATTATATTCATTATGATAGTATAGATAAGAGTATAGTAACAAATAAAATAGATATTAATGATTGGTCAATAAAATTCTACGATAACATTTGCAAGGGAAATATTAAATCTACAATAAAAATGGTTGATACATTTTTAGGTGAATTATCTTCAACATATCAAAGTAATGAAACATCAATAAAAGATAAAGTATATAAATTAATGGTTTTATTGGATAAAAATCTGACAGATATTATAGGGAATAAGGAAGTAAGTTATGAACTAACGTCTATATTGGAAGAGATAACTGAACTATCGCATGCTAAGGAATTAAGGTATTGGATGATTATTCGTATGCAGAACTATATTGTTAAAATTAATGATACTAAGAATGTCACAAGCTCCAAGACTATAGTTTTAGAAGCTATAGAATTTATTAATAATAATTATGCCGAGAATATTACTTTGGATTATGTAGCGGAAAAACTGAAGATTAGTCCTTATTATCTAAGTAAAATACTTAAAAAGCATACTAACAAGAATTATACGGATATAGTTGCAGAGACACGTATCAATAAAGCGAAGGAAATGCTTTCTAATAGTCAATATAATATCAAGGAAATAACATATAAAACAGGATTCAATACCCAGAATTATTTTTCTAAGATATTTAGAAAGATAGTCGGAATAACTCCTACAGAATACAAAAATATGCAATATGAGAAAAACACGGAGGAATAGATATGAACGGATATGAGAGAATTATGAAAGTTCTCAATGGTGAAAAGCCTGATAGGGTTCCGATGATGTTGCATAATTTTATGTCAGCATCCAAAGAGTTTGGATATACCATGAAAGAATTTAGATCAGACCCTAGAGTAATATCAAAGGTATTTGTTGATGCGGCCATTAAATACGGATTGGATGGTATTTTGACAGACATAGATACTGCTATTGAGGCTCATGCTATGGGAGCATTAGTTGATTTTCCTGACGATGAACCAGCAAGAGTGATTGGACCAGCGGGTAAGGATTTCAATGAGATCTTTGCTAAGGTTACTCCTGAAAGGTTGATAGCTGATGAAAGGGTACAGATATATCTTGAGGCTATAAGACTTATGAGAAAACAAGTTGGTGGTGAAATACTTATACGAGGAAATGCTGACCAAGGACCTTATAGTCTAGCCATGTTAATCTATGGTATGGAAAGTTTCCTTATGGATTTGATGGATGAAGACAGACAAGAGTACATAATTAAGTTGATTGATAAATGTTATGATGTGCATTTGACTTTTCATAAGCTAATCAAAGATGCTGGAGCAGATATTACAAGTTTTGGTGACAGTTCATGTGGTCCCGATTTGATTTCTAGGGATATGTATATGACTTATGCTAATCCATATCATAGAAAGCTTAGAAATGACCTAATGGATGATAAGACAAAATGTATATGTCATATATGTGGTAATCTTGATAATATTTTACCTGATGTGGCTGATGTAAGATTTGCTGGTATCGAGGTTGATTATAAAACAAATAAAACAAGGGCACATGATATATTAAAAGGTAAATCGGTTATGTCTGGACCGATTGATCCATCAGGAGTTTTTGCTTTTGGTAATACCAGTACAGTAATTAGAGAAACTGAAAATGTTCTTGAGATTTTTAAAGACGGTAATATAATAATTGGGGCAGGATGTGCTTTACCAGATATCACATCAGAAGCTAATATCAGAGCTTTTGTGAATACTGTTAAGGAAAAAGGGAAGTATTAGTTAAATAAGGGGCTGTACCATAATACATTTCATCTTACGAATCTTAATATCAATAAAAATGTATTGTGAGACAGCCCCAATAAACTTATTCTATATTTTCTATGATGCTAATTACTTGTTTTTGGGAAAGACCTTGTTTTGAATATATAGAAAATGATTGATTGTTGTGTTTCCATGATGCTAGATGAATCTTGTCATCGTTACCTTTAATAGTGATATCATTATTATCTATTTGGATTTGTTTAACATTTTCATAATTTGTAAAATCACCACTAATATCTTCAGTACCTTCAGAAGTCCTATAATTTATTTTTTCTGAAGCAGTTTCATAGTCAATAGATAATATTGTATCATTTATTAATACTATATTAGAGAGAGTATACTCTTCAGGCATTTTAGCAGGCACCATAGCGTCATAGCCTAATTCTTCTATAGCAGTGGCTACATCATTATATTCAATATAAGGATTTGCAATTTTTGTAGGCTGATCTATATGTTCAATAATCTTTGGAACAGAAATACTTATGCTTAATACTAATGCAAAACAGGCAGCAACAAGACCAGATGCTATTTTCCAGTTGAAAAATCTTTTTGATACTTTTGCTTTCTTAGATTTTATTTTTTCTAATTCCAATTTATGAATTTTTTGTAATTCGTCTTTGCTCAGTTCCACAGAATATATCTCCATTTCATCTAGATACTCTAATAGATTATCATTTGAGTTAGTATCATTGTCTTTCATAGTGTTATACCCCTTTCTATAAGTTGTTTTTTTAGCTTTTGTTTTCCTCTGAAAAGCTTATTATCAACAGTTTTGATTGTTAATTGCAATCTGTTAGCTATATCTTTAACTCGTTCAAACAGGAAAAATCTTCTGATAAATATTTCTTTATCTGGTTCACCCATATTGCTTATAAGTTCTTGCAAAATGACTGAATCAGATTTTCTTGCTATTTCATCTTCTAAGGCTTCTTCAGATACAAAATCATTGTTCTGAATATAATCAGTTTGTTCACGCTTTAATTTATTATAACGATTAATTGCGGTGTTTCTTGCTATAGAAGCAATATAACCTTTTAATGCCCCTTTATTAAAGTCAATAGAATTAACATTTTTCCATAGACTAACAAAAGTATCTGCTATACATTCTTCTATATCTTCTACACGATTATGGAGTATCTTTATACATATCCCTTTAACAAGTCCACCATATTTTTTAGTAGCTTCGTATAAACCTTGTGAGGCATCAGTTTTTAGTAATAAAATTATAGTATTATCTTCCATTTTTTCTCCCTTCTAAAAGGCTTTATGTATATATACAATGGAAAAATTATTTTCACTCACTTATTTTAACAAAAAATCATGAATTTAAATATAAAAACTTAAATTCATGATTAATATTATTATCAAAGAGATGTTTTATAATCCATTACGTTAACATTTATATTACTAGATATTATTTTTGCCTAACCCAATATACCCATAAACCAATTGAAAATACCATTGAAAAATGTACCTATTGAATTCAAAACGGTTGTATTATTATCCTCAATTTCTTTATCTACAATATTAGGATTAGGAGCTAGAAGCATCCCGTTATCAGGAGCTTCCTCATAGAGTTCAAATATATCTTGTAATTCTTTATCATCAGCATAAGGGTCAGTTTCTGCTTCCAATTCATCAGCGTAAGGATTAGGAGCTAGAAGCATACCATTATCTGGAGCTTCTTCATATACTTTAAATATATCTTGTAAATCCTTGTCGTTAGCATAAGGATCTGTTTCTGCTGCAAAAGCTGAAGTTGATAGAGTCAGTGCCATAAGTCCTACTATTGTCATTCCTTTTAATTTACCTATTTTATTTTTCATTATTCATCATCCTTTTATTTTTTATTAAGACATAGTCAGTTAAAATATTCGTACGCAATATTTTGGGGTTAACTTTGCCTGTCATATAAATATACAATCCAAATGTAGTTTTCACTCACAATAAATTATAATAATTGACATTTTATAAATAAATTGTTAATCTGTATCACTAGAGGAGGATAATAATAGTATGAAAATATTAAAAGTAATACCACGTCAAAGTATTGGAAGAATTAAAATTGGAATGAATAGAGAAGAAGTCTATAGTATCTTGGGTATGCCTAAGAAGCAGGAAACAATTGAATGGATAGGTGATTATCATATTGAATATGATAACGATAAAGTAGTTTTTATTGAAGTACCTAACTCTATTGCAGATACTCATTTCGTACTTTTTAATGGAGTTGACCTTTTTGGTACAGAAGCAAAGTTGTTGGTTAAGTACATATCAGAGTATGGTAAATATGATGAAACAGATGAGGAACTAGGTTACTCCTATAGCTTTAAAACATTAGGGATAGGATTATGGAGACCTTCCATTTTTGAATATGAGATGATTAATAGCGAAGAATTTCAAGAATTAGATGAAGAAAATCAACTTGATGAGATTCAAAATTTATATTTTGAATCAGTTTGTGTTTTCCAAGAAAATTACTACGATTAAGATTGATAATTCTAAATCTACATTTTGACATTTTAGGAATATTGAGTAAAATATATTTATGAAGTAAAATATTGAAGATAAAAACACAGTTTTGGTTGGTAGTCCAAACGTATCTTATATGATATCAGTAACCTGCCCCCCCTGGGGTTGTCCATTCTTCATAATAATATTACAGGGGGAATTATCATGGAAATTAAGTTAACGGTATTATTTAAAGACTCTTTTTGGATAGGTATCTTTGAAGAAAATGTTGATGGTAACTATTCAGCATGCAAATATTTATTTGGAAGTGAACCAAAGGATTATGAAATCTATGATATTATATCAAGAGAGTTTTATAACTTAAACTTTTCTAGGCATATGAAAGATACAAAAAAATCATCTGATGCAAGTAAAAAAATAAGTCCTAAAAGGATGCAAAGACTAATAAAAAAGGAAATCAACGATGTAGGCATAGGCACAAAAGCTCAACGAGCCATCAACGCCGAAAGAGAGTCTAATAAAGTTCAGAGAAAAAAACTTTCTAAAGATAGAAAAGAAGAGCTTAAAAAAGTTAAATATGATAAAAAGCAACTTAAGAAGAAACAGAAAAAAAGAGGACATTAAACAAACAGAGGCAAATGATTATTAGTCATTTGCCTCTTGAATGTGTAGTTTTGATTTTTCCACAATTGCTAATTTATTGCCATTATCTATAACGTATTGAAAATTTTTATTTGCATCTTCTATATTACCTTCTTGCTTATTAATTAAGCCTAAGATATATAATAGAGATAGTTTTTGACGTTTGGAAAGATAAGGAGCTTTTAATATTAAAGATAATTTTTCTTTTGCATGTTGGTAATCTTCATTGGCATAATATCTCTCTATTATCACAATCTCAGTTGCAGTAACCAATCGTTTGTTAATTGGTGATAGTGTACTTATCTTATTATCAAATAATTCTTCAGCTTTTTCTTTTTCGCCTAACTCATAGTAACATCCTATTAGATTAATATAATAGACTAGTTGAATACCGTTTTTGGTTGATAGGCGTGATTTATCTACTGAATCTAAGATAGAGGCAGCTTCCTGGTATTTTCCTAAGCACATTAAACCAGCAGCTTCGTCAATATCAAAGAAAGTACTTACTCTTTTATTTCTTCCAGTTATTTTTCTTTGTTTAGCTGTTTGCGCCAAAAAGGCTTCAGGGTCACAATCTTCATCTAATAGATTGATTCTTTTCTTGTGTCTATAGAGACTTATTACAAGATATAAGGTCATTACTAAAATTACTGTTAATATCCATGCAATTAAAGGGTTTAATCCTGTCATTAGCAGTGCGATAATTATTATTATAGTAAATAGATAAAAAACTACATTGTACATGAATCTATTCATAATTGTCCTCCTTTAGTATATCAAAGTTGTAAGTAGGATTACATCATATTTTTATATTTTTTATGGGCTCTATATGCGTTAAAAAAACATAATATACTAGTAAAACCATTAAGTATTAGAACGGATTGCTGATTAGAAGATAATCACCTCTAGTGTATTTTATATTATTGAGGGGATAATAGCAATAAGAAATTTATGTATAAATAGTGTAATATTTTTTAATTAAAGACAGGTTCCTTTTTTTCTTATTATTTAATTATCTGTTAACATATGTCGGGAAATGTGTTATAATGTAGATTAAAATTACATTTAGTTAATATTTAAGGTTATTAAAAAATTAGGGTGAATAAAATGACATGTAACAATAATTCATTTAAGAATGAATTCAGCAATGTATTATTATTTCTATACTTTTTAGTTATTATTATAATATTAATATTACAAATACCTGAAGCAGGAACTATAGAAAAACTAATCTATTTATCAGGAGCAATTACAGGAGTAGCTATTAAAACAATTATTATATTTTTATATTGGTATACAATTATGCCAAAATATATTGATGATGATAATAAAATAAATATCGTAAAATTATCAGTAGGTATATTATTAGTTTTATTAGCTTTTTATGTATTTGATTTTAACTTTATTGTGACATTTATTATTTTATCTATAGTGATTATATTAAAAAAAGATTATCATATATTTAATTAGCTTTTTTACAAGTATTCATATTTATGTCAAAGGGGTAATGAAGTAATATTATTGTAAATTAAGATTAGTTAACTAGAGCATAGTTAAAAGTATATTTAGCCTATGAAAGGGGAATGGGTAATGAATGAAAAAAAGGTAGTAAAATACTCAAAAATTTTATTAGTACTATTTATAGTTGGAGTTATTTTAATATTATGTGCACCAGGGATAGGAGAAGGAATAGGAGAAAGTATTTTAAGTAAAAGTGGGAGTATGGATACTCAAAGATTTTATATGATTATTGAAGCTTACACATCCAGTTTTAGAACTGTTGGGGTAGTCTTATCTTTAATAGGTGGTGCAGGAACATTACTAAGTGGATATGTATTGTATAGAGAGAACAAAGATAAAAGCACTGATTAGTATATAAAAGCCCATATTTATTAATTATTATTAATATCGTTATATTTTTCTCCAATAAGGAAATAAGTTTAACTTACAAAATAGTAATATCAATAATAATTGTAGTATTAGGTATTATAGTTGGTTGCTTAAATGACTATTATGAAGGTCAAGGGTATACAAGAGGAATGGAATCAAGATTAAAAACATATGATTTGTTTTTTTGCATAAGCTTTCCAGCTTCATTAGTAGCATATATTATATATAAAATATACTTATATAATTTAAAGAAAAAAGGATACGGAAACGATGATTATAATAAAGAGGATTAAGCTTTTTCATATATACTAATATTAATTTACCCAATTATAGTTGGAAGGGGTGTATAATCATTTTAAATGATTTGTTATGGTTTATAGTATTTTATCCGATGTTACTTTTTATATATTATTTGACTAGACGAATAAAAATAAAATTAAAAGAGTTTTTAGGTATTACTATTATAAGTATAATATTATATTCGATTTATTTAATTCTATCGTATAACAATATGATTATATAAAAATATAATTAAACTTAGTTTACCTTTTCTTTTGTTAATTAAACTTAATATAGATGATAGAAAATTTTTTAACATTTAGTATTGATGACGATTATAAACCTAAGGTATATTCCTCATAAATTATAAGTGAATCTTTTAATATATAATGTAAACTGTATAAGGATATTACATATAATATATTATAATATGTCAAGAAAGGAAACAAGGCTCTAAATGTTTATTAATGAAATGAATAATCGTAATGAATTTCCTATGGATACAGTTACTTTAGTTGATCCATATGTAGTTCAAACTTTACAAACAGTAATTGGAAACAGAATACTCGTAGATACACTTAGAGGAGCTATTCAAGGAACGCTAGTTGATGTAAAACCAGATCATATAGTCTTAAAGGAACGGGAAGATGATCAACCTGTTTTTGTTCGTATTCAACAGATTGTCTTTGTAATGCCTATTTCTGAATAAAATCTCAACTTCAATTATTCATTAATATAAAAATAAAGATTAAGTATAATTTTGTAGAACAAGTCATAATGCTTGTTCTTTTTTGCGAATTCTATTACTAATAATTGACAGACTTTTTTACTAAAAAGGCATATACTTCTTATTGTATTAAATAATAAAAGGAGGAAAAAAATAATGAAAAAACAAGTATTTGCAAAACAAGTATTGATTTTATGCTTATTACTAGGAATTATGTTCACGCACGAAGGAGTTGTATATGCTGCTAATGCAAACGATGTTGATTGTTATGCTTATCAAAATGATAATGATATTGTAGCATCAATATCAGGTATAGGGGGCAAGGATTGCATCATTGCTATAAAATATTATGATGGAAATGATACATATTTAAAAACTAAAGCATACTATAGGGAACAAGTGGATAGATTTAAAATTTATGATAGAATACCTTGGAATGCAGACCATGCAATTGTTCAATTTTATTTAAATGAAGTTGAGGTAGGATATAGATATATACATTTAGATTAGAAATATAAATTGTATTTTAGAAAATAATCAAAAACATATAAAAATTGTGATTAAAAAAAGCCCCTAACCCTTATAAAATAAAGGTTTGGGGCTTCATATTATTCTTATCCAAAGTATCTATCAAGTAATCCCTTGAAAGCCATACCATGTCTAGCTTCATCTTTGCACATTTCATGAACTGTATCATGAATAGCATCATAGCCTAATTTTTTCGCTTTTGTTGCAATATCTTTTTTACCAGCGCAAGCACCATGTTCTGCATCAACTCTCATTTGAAGATTAGTTTTAGTGTCAGCTGTTACAACTTCACCTAATAATTCAGCAAACTTTGCTGCATGTTCTGCTTCTTCCCAAGCAATACGCTTGTAAGCTTCAGCAACTTCAGGATAACCTTCTCTATCTGCTTGTCTAGCCATAGCAAGATACATACCAACCTCAGTACATTCTCCTGTAAAATTCATTTTAAGACCTTCTAAGATCTCTGGGTCAACATCTTTAGCTACTCCAATTCTATGTTCATCAGCCCAAGTCATTTCTGTATCATCTTGTTCTACAAACTTACTAGCTGGTGCATTACATTGTGGACATTTCTCTGGTGCACTATCTCCTTCGTGAACATAACCGCAAATTGTACAAACATATTTTTTCATATCTAATATCCTCCTTGGAATTTATATTGATAATAATTGTTAGTGGATAATTATTATCTTATGGTAATATTATAACATAAAAAAATTGGTTGTCAATATAAAATAAAAAATAAATTTGAATATTTTTTTGCAGTAAGGGTAATATAATTTTGTGAGTAATTGTTACTCGCAATACTTGTAAGTGAATATTTGCCATTTTACATCATGATTTATGACAGAAGTCTTAAATGAAAGGTGTGGTTAGGGTGAAAGGACATTTATAAGTAATATATGATAGAGACTAGTAGCCGTTAGGTTACTAGTCTTTTGACTATGTAAATTTTAATATACTTAATTGACTATTATGGTCAATAGATATATAATTATATTAACATGTTAAAGGTATTTTGTGATATATAGGAGAGGTAATTATGTATGAAGCATTTAATAAGATTAAAAAAGAAAAACAAAATAAGATAATAAATAGTGCTATGGAAGAATTTAGTAAATATGGATATGAAAAAGCATCTACTAATAATATTGTAGCCAATGCTAATATTTCAAAAGGATTATTATTTCATTATTTTAGCAACAAACAAGGATTATTTGACTTCTTGATAAATTATAGTTTTGAAGTCATGATAAATGAAATTAATGAGAAAGTCAATTGGGAAGAAATGGACATATTTGATCGTTTGAAGGAGATTTTTATGATAAAGATGAAAGTATCCAGGAAATATCCACGTATTTTCCACTTTTTCAATATTATGTTAGAATACAAGAGTGTTGAAGAAATAATGAAAGAAGAGAGAGTAAGTAATCTATTATCAAAGATATACTTTCAAGATATTGATTATACAAAATTCATGGAAGATATTGATCCAGTAAAAGCTCTAAATATTATTAAATGGACTTTTGAAAAATATGGCGATGAAAATCTAAAAAAATTCCAGACAGATGGATTAATAGATTTTGATAAGATATCAACAGAAATAGATGAATACATCGATATTCTTAGATTAGCATTCTATAGATAGTTTTTTATAATGTTTTTAGGTAACATATTTAATATATCAGGCATAAACATGTATAAAATAGGTTAATGGGGGACTACTTGTGTGGGGTGTCGTAATTGGACTATTATTAATTTTCTATGCTTTATTTATCTTATATGTTAGTGTAAAAAGACCTGAACTAGTATGGGATACTTATAAAATAAAATATTTTAGAAGAATATTTGGTGAAAAAGGAGCAAGTGTATTCTTATTTATATGTTTTGTGATTATAGCAATCATAGGTATAGTGTTGCTAAATAAATAGTATTATATTATAAAAATGTTGGATATTTGATTTATTCCAGCATTTTTTATTGTAGTAAACTTTCTTACTACAAATTTGTTTAAACTATGTGGTGTAATACCTTTGGATATTGCTATGATATAGTTTTAAAAAAATTTTCATGATTATATATGAAAAATTTGGTATAATATACTATGGCAATGTTTTTTCTTTTGTATTAAAGTTTTCTAAAACATGTATTATCTCAATATGCTTTTTAATTAAAAAACAGACATGTGTCGTTTATAAGTCATTATCTGTATTATATAATTAATTTAGAGTAGATTTTATATCTACAATAGATGTTAAATAATATTTATAATTAATATAATAAGGAGGTTTTTATTATGATAAACAGAGTAATATGGATAATTTTAGACAGCGTAGGTATGGGTGAATTACCAGATGCAGACAAATTCGGTGACAGAGGAAGCAATACTATAGGTAATATTGCAAAACAACTAAAATTAGACGTGCCTAATATGAGAAAACTTGGACTAGCAAATATAGAAGGAATGGTTAATTTAGAAAAAGTAGAAGAGCCAGAAGGTGTTTATGGTAGGATCGGTGAATTATCTAACGGAAAAGATACAACTATTGGTCATTGGGAAATGGTTGGTATCTATTCTCCTATAGCGTTTCCAACTTATCCAGATGGATTTCCTGGGGAAGTCACTGATAAATTTGAAGCGTATGTTGGTAAAAAAATATTAGGTAATAAACCTGCTTCAGGAACTGCAATACTAGAGGAATTAGGTAAGGAACATATGGAAACAGGACGTCCTATAGTTTATACTTCAGCAGACAGTGTTTTTCAAATTGCAGCTCATGAAGATATAATACCAATAGAAAAATTGTATGATATGTGTAGAGAGGCTAGAAAAATATTATCTAATGAACATGCTGTTGCAAGAGTAATTGCTAGACCTTTTCTAGGTGAACCAGGATCATTTTATAGAACTGCTAATAGAAGAGACTTTTCTTTGGTACCACCAAAAGATACTTTACTTGATATTCTACAACAGAGTGGAAAAGATGTTATAGGAGTAGGTAAAATAGAAGATATCTTTTCAGGTAAAGGTATAACAGAAGCTATTCATACTAAAGATAATATGGATGGTGTGGACAAAACCATTGAATATATGAACAAGGATAACAAAGGCTTAATATTTACTAATTTAGTCGAGTTTGATTCTAAATGGGGACATAGAAATAATGTAGAGGGATATGCAAAAGGTTTGGAAGAGTTTGATATGAGACTTCCAGAGATTATTAAGAACATGAAAGATACAGATGTACTGATGATTAATGCTGATCACGGCTGTGATCCAACAACACCAAGTACAGATCATTCAAGAGAATATGTACCTTTCTTGGCTTATGGAAAAGAACTTAAGAATAATGCTGATTTAAAGACTAGAAAAACATTTTCAGATATTGGACAGACGATAGCAGAAATTTTAGATGTAAAACAACTTGAAATAGGTGAAAGTTTTTTAAAGGATATTAAAAGATAGTTAATTCATTAAATGTTAACTGCTACATTATGAACCAATTTTCGTCATAGAAGGGATGATGTAATCATGAGAATGTATGATATAATAGAAAAGAAAAAATTAGGTATGGTGCTTTCAGAGGATGAAATAAAATATTTTGTTAATGGTTATACAGAGGGGAAAATACCAGATTATCAAGTATCTGCACTATTGATGGCTATATATTTTAAAGGTATGAACGAGAAAGAAACATCAGTACTGACACTAGCTATGGCTAAAAGTGGCGAGATGCTAGACTTATCTGATATTGATGGAATAAAAGTTGATAAACACAGTACAGGCGGAGTAGGAGATAAAACTACTTTAGTCATTGCGCCAATGGTAGCAGCATTAGGAATTCCAGTTGCTAAGATGTCAGGTAGAGGTCTAGGTCATACAGGTGGAACCATTGATAAGCTTGAAGCATTTGATGGATTTAGTACAAAAGTTGAAAAAGACACTTTTGTTAATAATGTAAATAAAATTAAGATAGCAATAGCTGGTCAGACAGCTAATTTAGCTCCTGCCGATAAAAAGTTATATGCACTTAGGGATGTAACTGCAACAGTGGATAATATTTCATTGATTGCTAGTAGTATTATGAGTAAAAAGATTGCTTCTGGGGCAAATGCTATAGTTCTAGATGTTAAAACTGGTAGCGGTGCATTTATGAAAAAGGAAGAAGATGCTTTTGAACTTGCTAAGGAAATGGTGAATATCGGTACAGGATTAGATAGAGACGTAGCAGCTATTATATCAGATATGGATCAACCATTAGGAAGAGCAGTCGGTAATAGTTTGGAAGTCATAGAAGCCATAGAAACATTAAGAGGTAATGGACCAAAGGATTTACTTGAATTATGCTTAACACTTGGCAGTTTCATGGTTAAAGCTGCTGGAAAGACCAAAACAGCAGAAGAAGGAAGAAAATTACTGGAACAGACAATCAGTAGTGGTACAGCCATTGAAAAATTAAAAGAATTGGTTCGTGCACAAGGTGGAAATGAAGAGTTTGTTGATAATACAGATTTATTCAAAAAAGCTAGTATTACAGAGCCAATAAAAGCAGATAGATCAGGATATGTGAGTCACATTGAAGCAAATGAGATTGGCGTAGCCTCCATGATTCTTGGTGGTGGACGA
The DNA here is from genome assembly GCF_018141425.1 of Vallitalea guaymasensis. Taxonomy (NCBI): domain Bacteria; kingdom Bacillati; phylum Bacillota; class Clostridia; order Lachnospirales; family Vallitaleaceae; genus Vallitalea; species Vallitalea guaymasensis. Next base: position 5,549,260 of record NZ_CP058561.1, on the reverse strand, counting down.
GAAACAAAAGAAAGTATTATTGATCTTAGTGTCGGTATAGTCATTGAGAAAAAAGTAGGAGATAAAGTTTCAGAAGGTGATATTTTAGCATATATCCACGGAAACGACCAACAAAAAATTAAACTTGCAAAAGAAAAAGCTTTGACTGCATATGAGTTTTCAGATGGAAAACCAAAAGAGACTAAATTTATTAAGGGAATAATTACCAAAGATGGAATAATTACCAGTTAGAAAAAAGGTATAAATTTCTTCTAAAAGCTTACTCTAATAGTAAGATAATTGAACTATATATAGCAGTTCCTTTAGTAAAAGATTATGTGAGTAGAAGGAGTGAGCAATAAATGAAGAAAAGAATATTTTGTTATTTACTTTCTCTAGCTTTATTTATGGGAGGTACATTTAATGTATATGTACATGCTGAGGAAGAACCAAAAGACAAGTTAGAGTTAACAGCCAAATCAGCTATATTAATGGAACCAACAACAGGTAAAATATTATATGAAAAAAATTCCCATGAAAGATTAAGACCAGCAAGTATAACCAAAATCATGACATTACTATTAATGTATGAAGCTCTTGAGAATGGTAAAATAGGATGGGAAGATGAAGTAGTTGTAAGTGAACATGCTTCTAGTTTCGGGGGATCTACTATTTTCTTGGAAACTAATGAAGTTCAACCAGTAAAAGAATTAGCAAAAGGTATCGCTGTTGCTTCAGGTAACGATGCAGCAGTAGCTATGGCAGAGCATATAGCCGGAACAGAAGGCGAATTTGTTAATATGATGAATGCCAAAGCAAAAGAATTAGGTATGAAAGATACTAATTTCGTTAATGCATGCGGACTTGATGCAGATGGTCATTTAACTAGTGCATATGATATTGCAATAATGTCAAAAGAACTTACAACTAAATATCCACAGGTATATGATTTAACTAAAATATGGATGGATAAGATAGTTCATCAGAGAAAAGATGGAGAAGAAATAAGTGAGTTAACAAGTACCAACAAATTATTGAAATGGTATCCAGAATATGCTACTGGTTTGAAAACAGGTTCTACAAGTTTAGCTAAATACTGTTTATCTGGAACTGCCAACAAAGATGGCTTGAATTTGATAGCTGTTGTAATGGCAACCCCTAATCATAAAGAACGTTTTAGAGAAGTAATGAAGATGTTAGATTATGGATTTGCAAATTGCAAAATGTATAAGGATGCCATAAAAGATAAGACATTAGCTAATGTTCCAGTAAAAAAAGGAACACTTGATAGCATTGACTGTGTTGGAGCTGAAGATTTCAGTTGCATTTTAGATAGTAAAGAGCAGCAAGAAATAACTAATGATATTCAAGTAGAAGAATTTGTTGAAGCTCCTATTGCTATTGGTGATAAAATAGGGGAAATAGTGTATAAATGCGGTGAAAAAGAAGTAGGTAGAGTTGACCTAGTAGCTGCAAATGAAGTTCCTAAAGCTACATTAGGGTTTTATCTAGGTAAAATTCTAAAAATGTTTTTTCACTAAGAATCTAGCAATATTTCAAATAATAGTAAGGCTTTTCCTAATATATTCAATTATATTATGAAAAGCCTTTTTGGTTTATTTTTTGATTACCTCAATCAATCTAACTTCATTTAGCCTGATTGAACTTTCAAGGTGCAAGGAATCTTTGGTATATATATTATTAACACTAATCCTCATGTTTTCTTTGCTTTTAAGAAAGTTCATATCTTCTTTATCCATTTCTATTGGCGAACCCATGTTTAGCCATTCACTAAAGATACAACCATTCTCCTGATTTAACAGATAAGTCCTAACCTTATAATCTCCTTCCGTTAATTTTAAATTAACATAAACGATTGTAGAAATACTATTTGATGTTTTTTTTGAAAAAGAATTATAATTAAGGTCTTTGCTGTAATTAAACATATTACCTATTTCCTGGCTGTAATAATACAGGAGTATATAATATCTATCACGATTTTTAACCACAATATAATATTCTCCCTGGTCTATAATTTCACCTTTTACTTTATCTAATAAATAATATGTATTGTAGAGGGGCTTCTTAAGACCATTGAAAGTCAATAGACTATCTTTCCCACTAAATATTTTAGAATTAACCATAGGATCAATAAGTGGTACAATCAAGTTGGCGCTCTTATATATATGCAAATGATTATATACGAAATAATTAGAAATAAAACAAGTATCATATAGTTCATTTACAGTTCTATTTTGATATATGTATGTATGGATATGTCTGCTTTTCAGCCATTCCACAATCTCATTAATTGTCTTAGAATTTTTCCAATAGTATTTATCGTTAATCTCAATAGTTATAAAGTCAAGCTTAGAAAAATTATAATTGTCTAAAACATTCTCAGCTGTGAAATATTTATTTAGATTAATTAGAATGCCTATCTTAAGGTCTTTATAATTGTTTATCAACTTTTTGATAACATTATTATAAAGATTGATAAACTTATCATAATAAGCTGATTCACAACTTATCTCTAGCTTCCAGCTGCTCACTTGATATATCCCGAATTTTTCTAGGCAATGATTAATGAAAGTTTCTACAATAATGTTCCATTGCTTTAGGGTGTAAAACTTTTCATTATAAGAAAGCTTTATAAAAGGTCTTACCCCGGTATTAATTAGTAGTTCTAATAAATTATCTATATAAAACCAATTCAGACTCTTATCTTCATTCATGAAATTTATTGTTTTGTCAAAAATATTACCAAATCTAACATAATCAATATTAAGTTCGTTAGTTATAGCTTCAAGACTATTTTTTAGTATAGTATCCATACCATTGCTAGGGGTGCTGATTTGTAGTATATTCTCTTTTTGAAGGGTATCTATACTTCTATTGAGCATATTTACAGTAAGATAATATACTTGATTAAGGTTGCCTGATAAAAAATCTTTTGCCAGAAGTTGTATATAATTATGTAATATGGTTCTGCTATTAAAGGTGACAGATGTATTTTTTTTCTTGGGTGATATATCCGATAAATATTTTTTCCTAAAAGCACTAGGAGTCTCTTTATAAGTTTCTTTGAATAATTTTGTATAAGCTTTAACGCTGGAGAAACCATGTTCCAGAGCGATATCAATAATCATCTTATTTGAATTAAGTAAATCATTCATGGATTTATTGAGCCTAAAAAGATTAAGATACTTATTAAACCCTATACCAACCCTGTTTTTGAAAAACTTGGATAGATAGTGGATGCTTATGTATTCTTGCTCAGCAATTTGTGATAGTGTAAGTTTTTTATTATAATTCTTATTTATATTTTCAATAATTGATATTAATCTTTGCTGTGATCTGTCATTATGATTTCTTTCATTAATCATAGTTTTCTTAAAATTTCTTAGCAATAATTCAACTAGGGCTAAAGATTGTTTCAAAAGTTTTATCTGATATGTATTTTCTTTGTTTAACCTGTACCACATCATGATGACTAGATTTTCTTTTATGGTATTATAGGTGTTGGAATCTTTGTTTAACATAGTCGAATTCATATGAAAAACGACTTCCGTAAAACCTTGATAATATTTTTGATAGAAATAAGGGTCTAGTTGAAACACTAAGATTATTATATCGTCTCCTAAGGGAGTGATTTCGTGCATCTCATAACTGTTTATTAGAATAATATTGTCTTGATGAACGATGTAACTGGAATCTCTTATTTTAACGCGTACAGAACCTTTCAGCACAAATAGAATTTCTATTTCTTTATGCCAATTCATAGGATATACACGTTTGCTCTCATGTAAAAAAATACTAAAAGGTAAATTACCACTATGCTTAATAATTTCAAATTTCGTATTCATAATCAATCGCCTTCTTTATTAAATATATTAAATAATCATTTGACTAAATATTATGAACTCATATTAATAAATTTTTAGTAAATTAAAGTTCAAAAATAATACCTTATAATAATAAAAAAATCCTCCTTAATTATTGATATAATCAATATATAGCACCTATTTCTTAACTTAATAATCTTACCTTAATAGTATCTTTATCTTACTAAAAAGTCAATAATATATAGTGCAAAAAAAGTACATTATAGGGTATAATAATTGACATATGAATTATTGCTATTAAAAGTTGACAAAAAAAGGTTATCATTTAACCAAAATGAGCACCGAGAAAAAAGTCCAATGGTGTTAATCTATAGACATGAAATATGAAAGGAAATGGTATCTAATATGGAAAGCAAATTAAGGGTATTAGTAATAAATCCAGGGTCAACTTCTACAAAGATTGCAGTATTTGATAATGAGCAACAATTATTTGAAGAAACACTTAGACATTCTACAAAAGAACTTGAAGTATTTGATACAATATTAGACCAATATACATTCCGTAAAGATGCAATAATAAGTGCTCTTGAAAAAAGACAGATTGAATTATCTAGTTTAAGTACTATTGTAGGTAGGGGTGGAATTCTTAAGCCTATTGAAGGTGGTACATATCTATTGGAAGATAAGTTGATTGAAGCTCTAAGAGAAGGTGCTATTCAAAAAGGTCATGCATGTAATTTAGCAGGTCTTATTGCTAATGACATTGCTAAAGAGCTAGACATAAAAGCATATATGGTTGATCCACCTTGTGTAGATGAGATGGACGATGTTGCAAGAATTACAGGGTTAGAAGGTACTAGTAGAATTAGTATGTTCCATGCCCTTAATCAAAAGGCGGTTGCTAGAAGAGCTGCTAAAAAAATAGGAAAGAGATATGAAGAGTGTAATTTTATTATAGCACACGTAGGTGGAGGTATATCTGTTGGTGCACATAAAAAAGGAAGAGTAATAGATGTTAATAACGCACTGGATGGAGATGGACCATTTTCACCAGAACGATCAGGTGAATTACCTACAGGTGATTTGGTTGATTTGTGTTTCTCTGGGAAATATACCAAACAGCAAATCAAAAAGTTGTTAGCTGGTAAAGGTGGTATAGTTAGTTATCTTGGTGTAAATGATGTAAGAGTTGTTCAAGAGATGATAGAGAAAGGCAATGAAAAAGCAATTCTTATATATGAAGCAATGGTATATCAAGTTGCAAAAGCCATAGGAGCAATGGCCACTGTTTTAATGGGTGATTATGATATGATAATTCTAACTGGAGGTATTGCTTATTCAAAGATGTTCAGTGAAAAATTAAGGAAGAAAATTAATTTTTTAGGTGAATTTGAAGTTTTTCCAGGTGAAGATGAATTGATAGCCTTAGCAGAAGGTGGACTTCGTATACTTACAGGTGAAGAAACAGCAAAATTATTCAAATAAGCTATTGAATATTTGCAATAATCTATGTAAAATATAAAAATCAGTATAAAAAGGATTGGTTGGATGGTTTGTAAATTTGAAGATATAATGAAGTTAGCCAAAACAAAAGAACCTAAAGTGCTTTCGGTTGCTGTAGCTCAAGATATAGATGTTTTGATTTCTGTGAAGATGGCAATTGAAGAAGGAATAATTAAGGCTATTCTTGTAGGGGATAAAGAAGAGATACTCAAGATTGCAAAACAGATAGATTTTAATGTTGAAGATGTAGAGATAATTGATGAAAAGGATAAAGTAGAAGCATGCAATATCGCTGTAAAAAAGGTAACAGATAAAGAAGCTGATATGGTGATGAAAGGTATCATTGATACTGCTGTCATTTTAAAAGCTGTTTTGAACAAAGAAGCTAATCTAAGAACGGGTAGAGTATTAAGCCATGTTGGTGTTATGGATATACCGGGATATGAGAGGGTATTATTGATATCTGATGCAGCAATGAATATTGAACCAGACCTAATGACTAAAAAGCAGATAATTGACAATTCTGTTATTGTAGCTAGGAGCATAGGTATTAATGAACCCAAGGTTGCTATGTTATGTGCAAAAGAAAAAGTTAATGAAAAAATGCAAGCCACAGTTGATGCAAAAGAACTTGAAGAAATGAATAAAAGAGGGGAAATACATAATTGTATTGTAGGAGGTCCTCTAGCTCTGGATAATGCTGTATCAGTAGAAGCTGCTAATCATAAAAAAATTGATAACCCAGTTGCAGGAAAAGCAGATATTTTGATAGTGCCCTCTATTGAAGCAGGAAATGTATTATATAAATCATTGGTTTTCTTAGCTAATGCTAAAGCGGCTGGTGTTATAGTAGGTGCAAAGGTACCTATTGTTGTAACATCAAGAGCCGATACTGAAATATCTAAAATAAATTCTATCGCATTAGCTATGTTAATGACTTCTGAATAGCTTTGATTAAATAATTGAATAAACAGGTTGATGAAAAATGTTCTTACTTAGTAAGGACATTTTTTATGCTCAATTATTTGTCCAAACCTATAAAAAAATAAGTAATAAAATTAATAATATAATAATAAATTATAAAATAGTGTATCTATTTATGGAAAAAAATTGAAGTATATAATTAGTTATTATATTTTTTGAAATGTAAAATAATGTAGGTATAAATTACTATATATGGTAAAAAAGTGTATAATGTTCAATTAATGTAAATTAGTACTTAATACCTAAAAAGTCCTTTTTTTAATGACTAGTAGATGGTATAATAAATTTATTGAAAAAATATACTTATCATCATCTCACAAATAATACAAAATAATCAAAAAAGTACAATAACAAATAAAAATATATATTAATAAAATTCTTAGTTTGATAATATTTACTTATGTTTAATATGACACTTAAAAGATTGACAAAATAGTAATGATATTACAGAAAAATTAAAGGAGGAGAACTAATCATGAAGAAGTATAAGATTTTAAAACAAATGTTTACTGTTATACTTGTAATAGCGATTACAGTTACAGGAGTACCTATTAATTCTTATGCAAATGATGCTGAAACCAAAGCTCAGACCATTGATATTGAACAAGCTTTGAAGAATAAGACAGAAAATGATAATATTCCATCAGAGAATGAAAACATAAATAATACTAATGATAATGAATTAATGAAAGATAATCAAGAAGAAGAGGAAAATGAAGACGAATCAAGTGATGATGGAATAAACACTGAAGGAAATAATCAAAATCAAGAAAATCAGAATATTGATAAAGAAGAGGAACAAGTTTCTGATGAGAATAATGGTGAGAAAGTAGACGATACCCATGATTTTGATAATGATAATAGCAATGAAAATGTAGAAGAAAATATAGAAGGAAACAAAGATGATAATAGTGAAAATGGTAGTTTGAACAATGAAAGTGATGGAGACAATAAAAATGCAAATCTAGATAAAGAAGAAGATGACTTAGATAAATTAGATGAATCAAATAATAAAAAACAAGCTAATGAACTTTCTAGTGTAGTTATTAGTAATGTTGCAGGTAGAAGCAAAGTCAATATATACATTGGAAATGAATTTTATGAGCATTTAGATGGTGAAACATCTGATGATATGTTAATTATTGAACCAAAAGGAACAATAATCAGACTAGAAGCTATTGATTATCCAGGTGCTGACCCAACTCATATATTTAATTGTTGGTTTGTTCAATCACAATTAAGTAATACTTATATAACAGATAGTATTATTGAATTTAATATTGAAGACTATATAAAAGTAACACCATGGCATAATGCTAACCTAAAACCAGAAGAAAAAGAAGTAATAATCAGTGGAGATAGTGTGATAGAGATTCCTTATAAAAATGATGTTACTAAGAATTATACTGCAGAAGTATATGATGAATCTGGTGATATCATTGAAGATTCAACTATTACATGGTCTTTAAAAGATAAGTTGGTTGGAGTAAATATTAACCAAACAGGGGGAGTTACTGTTACTAGTGAAGCGACAGTTGGTAATTTCACTATAATAGCTATTACTCAAAATGGTACTAAAGGAGAAATGCAGATACAACTTAGTCCATATGCTATACCAGATGCTCCTAATTTAACAGCAGATGATATTAATAATATAATTACTGGTCAAGACGCAAATAGAGAAAATATGGAGTACACAATAGGGGATAGTGATAATTGGGAAACATATGATTCTGATAATCCTCCAGATTTAACAATGGATGTTGTTATTAAGCTTAGGTTTATTGGTACAGAAACAATACCACCAAGTAACATAACAACATTACAATTCAATTATAACTATATAGAAAATTTTAATGACGATAAAGAAATATATACTGACATTCAAAGTGATAATAGAGGATATTTAAGTGTAAAACATTATGATATCGCTAATGAATCACAAGTTGATGAAAATGATAGGGTTAAGATGTTTGGTGATGAAAGATACTCTGATTTCATTATTCAGACTCCTTTAGAATCAGCATATGGAGATTACTTTGATATGTATAACGAGAGCCAACAAGGTTCATTATATTTTGAAGCCAATTACAATAATAACTCTCATGAAGCTTTTGAAAAAGCTATAGTCATGTGGGGATATTTTGTGCCTGAAAAAACTGGTGAATATCAATTATATGCTTATTCAGATGATGGAATATATGGTTCTTTGACATTTGGAAATGAAGATAAAATATTTGTTAACAAATGGCAGTATCAATCACCTTCTACAAGAGGTAATGGGACAGTGTACCAGATGCAAGAAGGTAAGATATACCCAATATATATGAATTTCTTTGAGAACAGAAAAAGTCAATCTGCATTTAAATTACAAATGTCTTTTAATGGTAATACAATAGAAGATGTACCAGGTACTTATTTATATCCAAGTTCCAAAAACTTGGCTTATAATAATAATGTCCCTGTAATGGATATAAATGTAGAACCTGAGTCTACTATAATTAATATAGATGAAAATGATAGTATAACACTTAATGCGACAATAGAACCCGTAAACGCAACTAATAAAAATATAAATTGGTCTTCTAGCGATGATAGTATTGCAACTGTTGATTCTCATGGTAATGTAACACTTAATAAAGTTGGTGTTGTAACAATAACAGCTACAACAGAAGATGGAAATTATGAAGATAATTGTGTAATAACTATTAATTCAAATATTTCAGGAGACCCAGATGATTTCTTTTATGCAAGTGATAATAAAGGAACTTTGGTAAAATATTACCCATATAGGAATTCAAATAAAACAGATAAAATCGCTTCAAAAATAGATGATTATAGAGATATAGCAACTTTACCTGATGGAACTTTAGTAGGTGTAACCCAAAATGGTAATCTTTATAAAAACATTGAGTTGGGTATAGATGAAAGAGAAAAAATAGGACCTGGTTTTTATATTAATAACGAAGATAATCACTCCTATTTCAATGATTTTTATGGAGTAAATGCATTAACTTCGGATTCAAATGGTAATCTATATTATGTTGAAGAAGATTATGGAATTATTAGAAAGTATGATATTACGAATAATGAAATAACTGATGTTGTAGCTACAGGATTGTCTTCTGCAGGAGATATTGTTTTTCTTGATGCTAACACAATTTATTATACTGCTTATGATTATTGGAATTACTATTATCTAGTTAAAGTTAATATTACAACAAAGCAGGTCAGTCAAATTGCTCGGTTGTCAGGAATTCCTTATGGTATAGCATCGCTTAATAGCAAATTATTTGTAACTTATGCAAATAATAATAAAAGTTATGTTGATGTATATGACCCAGAAGGCAATAAGTTAAATGATAGATCTGAAAAAATCAATCATTTGAAAAAAGTATTTGGAGCTGCACAAGGAATTGGAAAAATAGTTTCTAATCCACCTGTTGCCAAAGATGTACGAATTGAAGGTAGTGCAAAAGTTGGAGAAGAATTTACAGGGTTATATACTTATGAGGATTCTGAAGGTGATGAAGAAGGTAATTCTAGGTATCAATGGTATAAATCAGAACGTGACTCAAGTAGTTATACACCAATCAATTATGCTACTACCAAGAAGTTATTAATAACTGAAGATTTAATTGGGTGTACTATAAAATTTGAAGTAACTCCAATAGCTAAGACAGGTACTTATCTTGAAGGTAATGCTGTAAGGTCAAATCCTACAGAAAAAGTTGTACCGCTACCTTTTAAATTAATAGGACCATATGATTATGATTATTTTTATTTAAACGATAGAAATGGAAAAATAATTAAATATTATCCTGAAAGCGATAATTATGAACAAGTTGCTCATACAAACAAAACATATTTAGATATTGCAAATTATAATGATGATATTATAGGGGTAAGGGACGGTAAATTATACAAGAATATAACTACTAACCCTATAAAGATAAAAGAGATTAGTGATAGTACAATAAATTCCCTTACTTATAATAATGGATTATATTACTATGTTGAAGGTACGAAGCTATATGCTTATAACCCAAATACTGAAACATTCTATGAGCTGAAAGATATTGGATATACATCTCAAGGCGATTTAGTAGCTTTTGAGGGTGATATGTATTTCTTGGCTGCTACAGGAAATGGATATTATACGAAGCTTATAAAAATTGATTTTGATAATAATTATTCTACATCTGTTATTGGTGAATACTATAGTGGATATTCTATGGGTATAGCTGCAGCAAATGATACTTTATTTGTTGGTTATAGTAATTTAGTTGCAAAAGTTAATTTACAAACGGGATATTTATATGATGAAACTAGAATAAGGGGACTAAATAATATATATGGCGCTGCTCAGGGTGGGTATGCAAATCCAGTTTCGTCGGAAGCAGGACTACAATCACTAGCACCAATAGATGAACCAACATTTAATTCTAGTACCACAAACTATATAAAATATTTAGAACCAGGTACAATAACTAGACCAGATGTTGTATATGAAACTATTGATAGTAATGCAACTGTAGAAGTTATTAAAGATAGTCAAACAGAAGTTGAAGGTATTACAACAGTAATTGTAACAGCAGAAGATAGAATAACAACTATGACGTATACAGTTGAGTTTATATTACATCATAGACCAGTAATTGAATTAAATGGTAATAAAATAGTAGTTGTTGATTACAATGGGTCATATACAGATGCAGGAGCAAAAGCTTTTGATATAGAAGATGATAATGATACATTAACCGAAAAGATTGAAACAACTGTTACTAAACCAAATGGAACAATAGTACCTTACGTAGATGGTATTATTGATACTAAAATTCCGGGTAATTATACAATACATTATAATGTAACAGATTCTACAGGTTATATGGCTGATGAAGTAACAAGAACAGTAGTAGTGATGGAAGATGAAGAAGCTCCAGTGATAACTCTAGTAGGAAATGCAACAGAAGAAGTTACCTACGGAGGAACGTATACAGATGCAGGAGCAACAGCCTACGATAATAGAGATGGAGATATAACAGATGATATAGTGGTAACTATAACTAAAGACGATAGCCTTGTAGATGAAGTATCTACAGTTATACATGGAACATATATCTATCACTACAATGTATCCGATGAAAAAGGCAACCAAGCCCAAGAAGTAACAAGAACAGTAGTAGTAAAAGAAGACGAAGAAGCTCCAGTAATAACTCTAGTAGGAAATGATAATGAAGAAGTGACATATGGAGGAACGTATGTAGATGAAGGAGCAACAGCCTTAGATAATAGAGACGGAGATATAACAGAAAAAATATTAGTAACTATAACTAAAGACGGTAGCCTTGTAGATGAAGTATCTACAGTCATGCCAGGAACATATATCTATCACTATAATGTATCTGATGAAAAAGGTAACGAGGCAGACGAAGTAACAAGAACAGTAGTAGTGAAGGAAGACGAAGAAGCTCCAGTAATAACCCTAGTAGGAAATGATTCAGAAGAAGTTACATATGGAGGAACGTATACAGATGCAGGAGCCACAGCCTATGATAATAGAGACGGAGATATAACAGAAGATATAGTAGTAACTATAACTAAAGAAGGTAGCCTTGTAGATGCAATATCTACAGTTGAGCCAGGAACATATATCTACCACTACAATGTAACTGATGAAAAAGGCAACCAAGCCCAAGAAGTGACACGAACAATAGTAGTAAAAGACGATGAAGAGGCTCCAGTGATAACTCTAGTAGGAAATGCTTCGGAAGAAGTAACCTACGGAGGAACGTATACAGATGCAGGAGCTACAGCTTATGACAATAGGGATGGAAATATAACAGATGATATAGTGGTAACTATAACCAAAGACGGTAGTACTATAGATGAAATATCTACAATTGATCCAGGAACATATATTTATCACTACAATGTAACTGATGAAAGAGGCAATCAAGCCCAAGAAGTGACAAGAACAGTAGTAGTAAAAGAAGATGAAGAAGCTCCAGTGATAACCCTAGTAGGAAATTCTTTGGAAGAAGTAACCTATGGAGAAGAATACAATGATGCAGGAGCAACAGCATTAGATAATAGAGATGGAGATATAAGTGAGAACATAGTAGTGACTATAACTAAGAACGGTGAAAATGTTGGTGAAGTATCTACAAATGAGCCAGGAACATATATCTACCACTACAATGTATCTGACGAAAAAGGCAACGAGGCAGATGAAGTAACAAGAACAGTAGTAGTGAAGGAAGATGAAGAAGCTCCAGTAATAACCCTAGTAGGAAATGATAATGAAGAAGTGACATATGGAGGAACGTATGTAGATGAAGGAGCCACAGCCTTAGATAATAGAGATGGAGATATAACAGAAAATATAGTAGTAACTATAACTAAAGACGGTAGCCTTGTAGATGCAATATCTACAAATGAGCCAGGAACATATATCTATCACTATAATGTATCCGATGAAAAAGGTAATGAAGCTAATGAAGTGACAAGAACAGTAGTAGTAAAAGATGATGAAGAAGCTCCAGTAATAACTTTAGTAGGAAATGATAATGAAGAAGTGACATATGGAGGAACGTATACAGATGCAGGAGCCACAGCCTATGATAATAGAGACGGAGATATAACAGAAGATATAGTAGTAACTATAACTAAAGAAGGTAGCCTTGTAGATGCAATATCTACAGTCATACCAGGAACATATATCTATCACTATAATGTATCCGATGAAAAAGGTAATCAAGCCCAAGAAGTGACAAGAACAGTAGTAGTAAAAGACGATGAAGAGGCTCCAGTAATAACTCTAGTAGGAAATGTTTCGGAAGAAGTAACCTACGGAGGAACGTATACAGATGCAGGAGCCACAGCATTAGATAATAGAGATGGAGATATAAGTGAGAACATAGTAGTGACTATAACTAAGAATGGTGAAAATGTTGGTGAAGTATCTACAAATGAGCCAGGAACATATATCTACCACTACAATGTATCCGATGAAAAAGGTAACGAGGCAGATGAAGTAACAAGAACAGTAGTAGTGAAGGAAGACGAAAAAGCTCCAGTAATAACTCTAGTAGGAAATGATAATGAAGAAGTAACCTATGGTGGAACGTATGTAGATGCAGGAGCAACAGCCTACGACAATAGAGACGGAGATATAACAGAAGATATAGTGGTGACTATAACTAAGAGTGGTGAAGTTGTAGATAAATTAACTACAAATGAGCCAGGAACATATATCTACCACTACAATGTATCTGACGAAAAAGGCAACGAGGCAGATGAAGTAACAAGAACAGTAGTAGTAAAAGACGATGAAGAGGCTCCAGTAATAACTCTAGTAGGAAATGTTTCGGAAGAAGTAACCTACGGAGGAACGTATACAGATGCAGGAGTCACAGCATTAGATAATAGAGATGGAGATATAAGTGAGAACATAGTAGTGACTATAACTAAGAACGGTGAAAATGTTGGTGAAGTATCTACAAATGAGCCAGGAACATATATCTATCACTACAATGTAACTGATGAAAAAGGCAATCAAGCCCAAGAAGTGATAAGAACAGTAGTAGTAAAAGACGATGAAGAAGCTCCGGTGATAACCCTAGTAGGAAATGCCTCAGAAGAAATAACATATGGAGGAACGTATGTAGATGCAGGAGCCACAGCCTACGATAATAGAGATGGAGATATAAGTGAGAACATAGTAGTGACTATAACTAAAGACGGTAGTCTTGTAGATGAAATATCTACAAATGAGCCAGGAACATATATCTATCACTACAATGTATCCGACGAAAAAGGTAACGAGGCTGATGAAGTAACAAGAACAATAGTAGTGAAGGAAGACGAAGAAGCTCCAGTAATAACCCTAACAGGAAATGATAATGAAGAAGTGACATATGGAGGAACGTATGTAGATGAAGGAGCAACAGCCTTAGATAATAGAGATGGAGATATAACAGAAAATATAGTAGTAACTATAACTAAAGACGGTAGCCTTGTAGATGCAATATCTACAAATGAGCCAGGAACATATATCTATCACTATAATGTATCCGATGAAAAAGGTAATGAAGCTAATGAGGTGACAAGAACAGTAGTAGTAAAAGATGATGAAGAAGCTCCAGTAATAACTTTAGTAGGAAATGATAATGAAGAAGTGACATATGGAGGAACGTATACAGATGCAGGAGCCACAGCCTATGATAATAGAGACGGAGATATAACAGAAGATATAGTAGTAACTATAACTAAAGAAGGTAGCCTTATAGATGCAATATCTACAGTCATACCAGGAACATATATCTATCACTATAATGTATCCGATGAAAAAGGTAATCAAGCCGAAGAAGTGATAAGAACAGTAATAGTAAAGGAAGATGAAGAAGCTCCAGTAATAACTCTAGTAGGAAATACCTCAGAAGAAATAACATACGGAGGAACGTATGTAGATGCAGGAGCCACAGCATTAGACAATAGAGATGGAGATATAACAGAAAATATAGTAGTGACTATAACTAAAAATGGAATAGAAGTTCCAAAGGTGGATGAAGAAGACCCAGGAACATATATCTATCACTACAATGTAACTGATGAAAAAGGTAACGAGGCAGATGAAGTAACAAGAACAGTAGTAGTGAAGGAAGATGAAGAAGCTCCAGTGATAACCCTAGTAGGAAATGCTTCGGAAGAAGTAACCTATGGAGGAGCGTATGTAGATGCAGGAGCAACAGCCTTAGATAATAGAGATGGAGATATAAGTGAGAACATAGTAGTGACTATAACTAAGAACGGTGAAAGTGTTGGTGAAGTATCTACAAATGAGCCAGGAACATATATCTACCACTACAATGTATCTGACGAAAAAGGCAACCAAGCCCAAGAAGTAACGAGAACGGTAGTAGTAAAAGAAGACGAAGAAGCGCCAGTAATAACTTTAGTAGGAAATGCTTCGGAAGAAGTTGCCTACGGAGGAACGTATGTAGATGCAGGAGCCACAGCTTATGATAATAGAGACGGAGATTTAACAGAAGATATAGTGGTGACTATAACTAAGAGTGGTGAAGTTGTAGATAAATTAATTACAAATGTGCCAGGAACATATATCTACCACTACAATGTATCCGACGAAAAAGGTAACGAAGCTGATGAAGTAACAAGAACAATAGTAGTGAAGGAAGACGAAGAAGCTCCAGTAATAACCCTAACAGGAAATGATAATGAAGAAGTAACCTATGGAGGAACGTATGTAGATGCAGGAGCCACAGCTTATGATAATAGAGACGGAGATATAACAGAAGATATAGTAGTGACTATAACTAAGAGTGGTGAAGTTGTAGATAAATTAATTACAAATGTGCCAGGAACATATATTTATCACTACAATGTAACCGATGAAAAAGGTAACGAGGCTCAAGAAGTAACAAGAACAGTAGTAGTGAAAGAAGATCAAAAAGCTCCAGTGATAACCCTAGTAGGAAATGCTTTGGAAGATGTAATCTATGGTGGAACGTATGTAGATGCAGGAGCCACAGCCTATGACAATAGAGATGGAGATATAACAGAAGATATAGTAGTGACTATAACTAAAGATGGTAGCCTTGTAGATGAAGTATCTACAGTCATGCCAGGAACATATATTTATCACTACAATGTAAGCGATGAAAAAGGTAACGAGGCTCAAGAAGTAACAAGAACAGTAGTAGTGAAAGAAGATCAAGAAGCTCCAGTGATAACCCTAGTAGGAAATGCTTCGGAAAAAGTAATCTATGGTGGAACGTATTTAGATGCAGGAGCCACAGCTTATGATAATAGAGATGGAGATATAACAGAGGATATAGTAGTAACTATAACTAAAGACGGCAGCCTTGTAGATGAAATATCTACAGTCATGCCAGGAATATATATCTACCGCTACAATGTATCTGACGAAAAAGGTAATGAAGCTGATGAAGTAACAAGAACAGTAGTAGTAAAAGAAGATGAAGAAGCTCCAGTGATAACCCTAGTAGGAAATGCTTCGGAAGAAGTAATCTATGGAGGAGCGTATGTAGATTCAGGAGCAACAGCATTAGATAATAGAAATGGAGATATAAGTGAGAACATAGTAGTGACTATAACTAAGAACGGTGAAAATGTTGGTGAAGTATCTACAAATGAGCCAGGAACATATATCTATCACTATAATGTATCAGATGAAAAAGGTAATGAAGCTGATGAAGTGACAAGAATAGTAATAGTAAAAGATGATGAAGAGGCTCCAGTAATAACTCTAGTAGGAAATGTTTCGGAAGAAGTAACCTATGGAGAAGAATACAATGATGCAGGAACAACAGCATTAGATAATAGAGATGGAGATATAAGTGAGAACATAGTAGTGACTATAACTAAAAATGGAATAGAAGTTCCAAAGGTGGATGAAGAAGAGCCAGGAACATATATCTATCACTACAATGTATCAGATGAAAAAGGCAATCAAGCTCAAGAAGTGATAAGAACAGTAGTAGTAAAAGACGATGAAGAAGCTCCAGCAATAACTCTAGTAGGAAATGTTTTGGAAGAAGTAACCTACGGAGGAATGTATACAGATGCAGGAGCTACAGCTTATGACAATAGAGACGGAGATATAAGTGAGAACATAGTAGTGACTATAACTAAAGACGGTAGTCTTGTAGATGAAATATCTACAATTGAGCCAGGAACATATATCTATCATTATAATGTATCTGACGAAAAAGGTAATGAAGCTAATGAAGTGACAAGAACAGTAGTAGTAAAAGAAGATGAAGAAGCTCCAATAATAACATTAGTAGGAAATGAGAGAGTTGAAGTAACTTATGGAGGAACGTATAAAGATGCAGGAGCAACAGCTTTAGACAATAAAGATGGAGATATAACAGAGAATATAGTAGTGACTATAACTAAAGATGGTAACCTTGTAGAAAGTATATCAACAAATGTATCAGGAACATATATCTATCATTACAATGTATCAGATGAAAAGGGTAATAAAGCCAACGAGATAACACGAATGGTAATTGTTAAGCAAAGACCAAGTTCAGGCGGAGGCGATACCCCTTCAGGTGGTGGCGATACCCCTTCTGGCGGAGGTGACAACCCATCAGGTGGAGATAATAATCCTTCAGATGGAGGAGACACAACTGATGATAATGAAGATGGAGACCTAGACGAAGAAATAATAATAGATGAACCTACAACACCATTAGGTGCCATAGAATTTTATGATCCTTATATTAAGGGATTTCCAGATGGTTCATTTAAACCTAAAAAAGCTGTTACAAGAGCAGAAGTAGCTGCAATGTTTGCGAGAATTCTAAAATTAGATACTGAAGAATCAGGAGATGCTAGCTATACTGATGTAACAAATGCTCATTGGGCATACAAGTACATTCAAGCGATAACCAAAATAGGTTTATTCAAAGGATATAATGATGGAACATTTAAACCAAATCAGGCTATAAAAAGAGCGGAAATAGCAGTTGTATTCTCAGCATATTGGGATTATGTTGGTGCAGAAGTAGAAGATGACGAAAGTATCTTTACAGATATTTCAGGACATTGGGCACAATCATATATAAATAAATTATATAATGCTGGAGTAGTAAAAGGCTTTGAAGACAAAACATTTAGACCTGATACTGATACTGCTAGAGAGCAAATAGTAATTATGATCAATAAGATTATAGCTAGACCTAAATTAGATGCAGTAAATCCTTCGTTTAGTGACGTATCTAATGACCATTGGGCGTATGGAGATATTGAAGCTGCATCAGTAAAATTTAACAAAGATGAAAATAATGAAGAAAAGAATCAAGATAGTGAAGATCAGCAATAAGACATAATATGAAATAGTAAATGAACAAAAAAATAATCATTTATTTTAAGGACTTAGTCAATAGGCTAAGTCCTTTTGGCGGTTAAATAAATTATATTATAAGCTTAAACTGGTAGTAAAAACGGTTTTAAATTATTATAATAAACAATTGACATACAAGTATTACAGGTGTAATATATAACTTAAGCAACTATTACATCTGTAATATTCCTAGAAAAGAAAGAGGATGATTATATGGAACAAAATACTCAAATATCAGGTGCAGAATGGAAAATAATGAATATACTTTGGTCGACTTCACCCCTTACAGCGAATGAAATAATTAATCATTTGGGTAATCATGTCAATTGGAATGATAGAACCATAAGAACATTAATAAATAGATTATTGAAAAAGCAAGCAATTTCATTTGATAAAAAGGGCAGAGAATACTTATATTACCCTATTGTTAACGAAGATGAATGTAAAAGAAAAGAAAACAAAAATTTCTTAAACCGTGTTTATAATGGCACTTTCAGCTTGATGTTTGCAAAATTTTTGGAAGATGAGGCATTTAGTAAGGATGAAATAAATGATTTGAAAAAGATTCTTAACGAAAAGACGGAAAAATAAGGAGGTTAGATATTGTTTAATTTACATGAGTTGACTATTCAAATATTTCATTCATCAATAATAATAAGTACTGTCATCTTGATTATTCTTAGCATAAAAACCATATTTAAAAATAGATTAGGAGCAATGTGGCATTATTCCATATGGTATATACTTATATTAAGGATGATGTTGATAGAATCTGTTGAAACCAGTTTTAGTTTTTTTAATATATATAATTACTTATTAAATAAGAAAAGCGATATTGCCATTATCACCAATGATACATTATTAGAACCTCTTGGAAATAGTAATATGCTTAATCAACCAACAAATATTTCAGGTGATTACGCAATATCTATGACACAGAATCAATTGACATTCTTATATGATAAAGGGACTATGGTTTGGTTAATAGGTGTTTTACTAATATCAATAATTATAATAGGTTATAATTTATACTTTAATTTTAGATTAAGAAGTAAATATGAAATTAATGTAGATGAAAATATAAAGATGATTGTGGAAGATTGCAAGCTAAAGATGAAGGTAGATAAAAAAATAGGTATTGCTGAAAGTAATTTGTTCAAAACACCCATATTGTTAGGTGTTCTTAAACCAATGTTAGTATTCCCAAAAGCTATCTTACAGGATTTAACATCAAAGGAATTGGAATATATTATCCTACACGAGTTAGCACATTATAAAAGAAAAGATATCATAAAGAATTGGATCTGTGTTATGTTACAGGTTATTCATTGGTTTAATCCATTGGTCAGCTATGCATTTTATAAAATGCGTCAGGATTGTGAAGTTGCTTGCGATGCATATGTCCTTTCTCATTTGGAATCACATGAATATAAGGATTATGGTAATACAATAATTACTATGATTGAAAAAATATCTTTTTCTTCATCTATCCCTGGAATAGTAGGATTTAGTAACAAAAAAACTAATATTAAAACTCGCATTCATAGTATTGTAGAATTTAGCAAGGAGAAAAAAACAACAAAAATCAAAAAAGCAATAGTTTTTGTAGTATTAGCATGTATCTTGTTAAGCAATAGACAGAGTGTAATGGGCTATGAAGAGTCAGAGTTACCTATAAATATAATAGATGAACACTTAAAAGAATATTTTGATAAATATGATGGGACATTTGTTATGTTAAATGAGAATGAAGACAATTATTACATTTATAATTCTTATAAGGCTCAACAGCGTATAGCACCATTGTCTACTTTTAAGATAGTTATTGCTGTAACGGCTCTTGAAGAGGGAATCATAAAAGACGGAATGTCAGAGTTGATATGGGATGGAACAAAATATCCTTATGATATATGGAACATGAATCACAACTTAAAAACAGGGATGAAATTTTCTGTTAATTGGTATTTTGAAAAGTTAAGTAGAGATATAGGTAAAGAAAAAATGACAGACGTGATTAAGAATATTAATTACGGTAATGAAGTTGGCTGGAGAGGGATAGAAAGTATTATAAATGGTAAATTAGCATTAAAGATTTCACCTATAGAACAAGTTGAATTTCTTAAAAAAATACATAATTACGAAATACCATTTAAGAAAGAAAACATAGATACGGTAAAAGAAGTTATAAAATTATCACAAAATGAGAATAGTGTTTTGGCTGGGAAAACAGGAACATTGATTTTAAATGAATATGAAATCAATGGGTGGTTTATTGGTTATGTAGAAAAAAATAATAACGTATACTATTTTGCCGTTAACATTGAAGGAGATAGTGATGCAAATGGTGTTAACGCTCGTAAAATAGCGCTAAAAATATTAAATGATAAAGGGATATACTAAGAATAATGAGGGAGAATTTTATATGAGAAAATATTTTGTATTAGTAATGATGATAGTAATAATGGTTACCCCTGGATGCAGTGCTAAAAAGGATGAATATATCTATAAGCTAGATATTGATAATGAAGTTAATATTGATGATAGTTTGACCATTAAAGAAATTAAGAAGGGTGTTTTAGTAGTAAATCATAAATTTCCATGGGATGGAAATTCTATGATTATTGAAATGAAAAATGGCGAAATAGCCCTGATTGATACACCTTATGAAAACGAAGCAACTAGAAAAATTATTGAGTGGGTCCGAGAACGAGCAGGTCAAGAGGTTAAATTTATAGAAATAAATACTGGTTTTCACTTTGACAATTTAGGTGGAAATAAATATCTTGCTGAACAAGATATTAAGATTATAGGAACATCAAAAACGGTAAATATGGTTAAAGAAAGAGGAGAAGATGCTAGAAAGCTTTTTTTAGATTGGCTAAAAGATCCTGAATTGAAAAAATATTATGATGTTTACACTAAACTTGAGTATATAGAGCCTACTGAAATAGTTAATATAGATATTGATGAGGAAATGGAAATTGTTTTTGGAGATGAAAAATTAGTACTTTATTATCCACAAGAATCCCATTCTCCTGACAACATTGTCGTTTATTACCCTAGTAAAAAAGTATTGTTTGGTGGTTGTATGGTGAAATCAGCTGAATCAGAAAACTTGGGTAATACAGCAGATGCAAATATTATGGGATGGTCAGAAAGCATAAAGAAATTAAAAAGAAAGTATAGTGAAAAAAGTGTTGATGTAATTGTTCCTGGTCATGGTGAAGTAGGCGATTATTCTTTGTTAGAAAATACTGAGAATCTATTAGAGCAATGAATCAGATTATCTTAGTGCTAACTATTGTTTATTAGATGTAATATATAAAGAAATATTTACCAAATTAACAATATGTGATATAATATCAATGAGAGGGTAGTCAAAGAGTCGGCAGTATTGACCGTATTATTCTGTAAATCGTAAAGCATATGAAAGTATGTGACACAAAGCTATAGGGTCTAAGGCTTAATTATAAGCTATGACAGCCAGTTACCAGAGGAAGACTTTGATTACCTAGTAGTCAAATCTTTTCTCGAAGCGGCAAATTCAGTGAAAGCTGAAGACGCAAAACTAAAGGGCCTAAGTCAATAATGATATGGCAGCCAGTTACCGAAAGAAGAGTTTTATTACTTTTCTTTCCCACGAATATGGCAAACCTATCGTGAGGTAGGGACGCAAAACTATAGGGTCTTCATATATGAAGATAGCCAGATGCCGAAGGGAGAGTTACAACTGAAAAAAATAGTATTAACTTTTATAGTTGCATTAATTTTTGTAGCATTAGCTGGGACAACCGCTTTTGCTAAGAGTGAAATTATAAAGGTCAATGCTGATAACGGCACAGTAAGTATCAATTATGATACTACTAATTATTCTGACTTAAAAGTTGTCGTGAAGAAGGGTTCGGATAAATATATCTATAACCTTAATTCTTCAAATGAAGAGCTACCATTACAAATGGGCAATGGTGAGTATACTGTAGGAATATATAAAAGAGCTGATGGTAACAAGTACAAATTGTTAACATCCAGTAAAGTACATAATGATACAACTAATAATACAGTATTCTTAGCAAGTGTTCAGAATGTACATTGGACAAGCAATTCAAATGCAGCTATTCTAGCTAAAGAACTAACTAAAGATGCCAAGACTGACAGAGAGAAAATAGAAGTTATATATAATTACATAATCGATAATGTTAAATATGATGATGAAAAAGCAAAGAATGTTAGTAGTAGATATTTACCTTCAACTAATGAAACGTTAGCTAGTAAAAAAGGAATATGCTACGATTATGCTTCTCTATTTGCAGTTATGCTTAGAAGCCTTAACATTCCTACAAAGCTTGTTCATGGCGATAGTAATTTCACTTCTGTCTATCATGCTTGGAATGAAGTG
Source organism: Vallitalea guaymasensis (assembly GCF_018141425.1). NCBI lineage: Bacteria > Bacillati > Bacillota > Clostridia > Lachnospirales > Vallitaleaceae > Vallitalea > Vallitalea guaymasensis. The sequence continues at coordinate 5,526,657 of NZ_CP058561.1, read as the reverse complement.
TTAGTTGATAACAATTGGATAGTTGTAGACACTACCATTGATGCAGCATATAAATCAGAAGGTGTAAAAGTTTCTTATGAAAAAGACCCTTCAGATTATAGTGCTAAAAAGGTATTTTAATAATGAATAATATTTGCTCCCTCTCAAAGTAATTTTGTAATTTTATACTCAGAGTTTAAATAAGTATTTTCATATGTCTCCATACATCTGGTAAATTTCTTTTTCCATATCATTTTTATAACGTATCATAAGTTCTATATCTCCTAATAATAATCTAGGATAAATCAAAGATTTTTCAAGTATTGCTTGAAATTATAACCAATTATTAGTACAATATCTTATAGAATGAAAAATGAGGTGTAAGACATGGAAGCAATAAAATTATTAATAGAAATAGCAATTAGTTTTGTCTGTGCAGTAATTGTAGTATGTGTTCATGAATATCCTAGAATTATTTGTTACAAGTATTTAGTTCATCCATTATATAAGAAGGAAACTAAAGTTTCATTTAATCCGCTAAAATATATGGATCCATTTGGAATAATCTCTTTTATGTTCTTAGGTGCTGGATGGCAGAAACCATTTAGTTTTAATACTGGTAGATTAAGAGATAAGAAAAAAGGTCTTATATCCATAACATTAATTGGTATATTATCTAATTTGCTGTTAATGGCAGTTTTAATACCTATTTTTGTTTCAACATTTCAGCAGAATTATTATGTGACTAAGTTTTTATTTATATTGATTCTTTTTAACTTAGCTATAGTTGTTGTGAATTTATTACCTGTACCACCATTTGATATGGTTAAAATAATTCAAGCTCTTAATCCACGTGCATACTTCAAATTTGTTCAATACGAGAAAGTTATTCAAGCTTTATTCATTTTATTCTTGGCTTCTGGATTTATTAGTACTCTAGTAAATATTATTATCAATAGTATTTTTAGTACTATGATAGTTAACGGGGTATAAGAAATAAAGAAAGGGTTTTTTAATTGAGTATTCCTGTAAAATTAGAAGTATTTGAAGGACCATTAGATTTATTGCTACATTTAATAGACAAAAACAAATTGAATATATATGATATACCTATTGTTATGATAACGGATCAGTTTTTGGAATATATCAAGAAGTTAGAAGAAAAAAATATGGAAATCATGAGTGAATTTATTGAAATGGCGGCTACATTAATAAATATTAAATCTAAAATGCTGTTGCCAATAGAAGATGAAGAGGAAGAGGAAACAGACCCTAGAGAAGAACTGATGAATAAACTCGTTGAGTACAAGAAGTTTAAATATATTAGAGATAAATTGAAAGTAAGGCAAATTGATGCTAAAAAAGTTATTTTCAAAGAACCTACAATACCAACAGAAGTTCTTAACTATGAAGAAAAAGTAGATACCAGTAAGTTACTATCAGATATAGACTTTTCTATGATTTATAATGTATTCCAATCTGTTATGAAAAAGCAATATAACAAAATAGATACTATAAGAAGTGATTTTGGTGAGATTGTTAGAGAAGAATATACTGTAAATGATAAAATAGATTATATAATTAATTTATCAAAACAGTACGAAACCATAAGTTTCAGAGATGTTCTTGAAACTCAATTATCCAAAGTAGAAATAATTGTTACATTTCTTGCAGTTTTGGAATTAATGAAGATGGGTAAAATATCAATCGTACAACGGGACCTATTTGATGATATCATTATAAAGTATACAGATTTAAATAATGATAATATAATATAATTAATCCTGAATGCCTAAATAACATAGAATATTTAGGATTTAGGATATATTTATGTAGATTGATTATATATATACTTAGAAATATAAGTTTGAACAGAGGGGAATAAAGATGCAACTATGTAAAATTGAAGCTATTATTGAATCTATATTATTTACTATGGGAGAAGCTGTTGAACTTGATAAGATAGCTGACGTTATAGAACAGGATAAAAACACAACTAAAAAGATAATGAATAATCTTATAGATAAATATGATAGTCCTGATAGGGGTATAACAATTATTGAAATTGATAATGCGTATCAGATGTGTACCAAAACAGAATATTACGATTATATAAGAAAAGTTAATAATAAAGCAAAGAATTATGTATTGACAGATGTATTGCTTGAAACTTTGTCAATAATTGCATATAAGCAACCTATCACTAAAGCAGAAGTTGAAAAAATAAGAGGTGTAAGTTCTGTGCATTGTATAAACAAACTCATAGACTATAATCTAGTCTGTGAAAAAGGTAGGATGGATGCACCAGGTAGACCTATAATATTTGGTACGACACAGGACTTCTTAAGAAATTTTGGATTTCAGTCCTTGAAGGAATTACCACTGATAGAAGAAGAAAAACTGTCAACTATACAAATTGAAGCACAAGAAGAAGTACAAAAAGAATTTAAAACAGAAGAGGAATAAAAATTTGGAATAAATTAATCATTTTTCTTATAAATTATTATAAGGAATTCTATAAGAAAGATGATTAAAATGAAGAAAATAACTAGTACAATAATATACATATTCATTATTGCAATAATGTTATCCGGTAATATTGCTTCGGCAGAAGATTGCAAAGATGAACCAAAAAAATTATATGCATACTCTGCTTTGTTGATGGATAAGAATACAGGAAGAGTATTATGGGAGAAAAAAGGCTTTGATGAAAGAGCTATGGCAAGTACAACTAAGATTATGACTTGTATTTTAGCTCTTGAGTCATGTGAACTTGATGAAATAGTAAAGGTAAGCAAAGAAGCATCAAAAGCCCCTAAGGTAAAATTGTATATTAGACCAGATGAAGAATATTATCTGGGAGATTTGTTACATGCGTTAATGTTGGTTTCATCTAATGATGTAGCAATTGCAATAGCCGAGCATGTAGCAGGTTCTACAGAAGAATTCTGTAAATTGATGACTAAGAAAGCGAAGCAGATTGGTGCTATAAATACATGTTATAAAACACCTAATGGTCTTGATGCGGATGGGCACTATACTACGGCATATGATTTAGCCCTTATAACAAGATATGCTCTTAATAATGAGACTTTTATGAAGCTTATCAATACACCATCTATAAGCTTTTGTGAAATAAAAGAGGGTAGGAACTTTAATATATCCAACAAAAATTCTTTTTTAAATATGTTTGATGGAGCTAATGGTGTAAAGACAGGTTACACTTCAAAAGCTGGTTATTGTTTTGTAGGTTCTGCTAAACGAGGAGATCTGGAATTAATATCTGTAGTACTAGCATCAGGTTGGCCTAATAATAGAACTTACCGATGGAACGATACTACAAAAATCATGAATTATGGATTTAATAATTATGAAACAAAAACAGTGTTGACCAATAATAAACATGTGTGTCAAGTTGGAGTAAAAAAAGGTATTGGAGAATCTATAGATGTTTTAACATCACAAGATGTTGATATAACGTTGTCAAAAGATGAAAAGGTATATATACTATATAATGTTAATCCTAATATAATAGCCCCGGTTAAAATTGGGCAAAATGTAGGTAATGCCGAAATATATGTTGATGGTAAACATTATCTTTCAGTACCACTCATAACCAATACAGAAGTTAAAAAGATTACTTACAAACACATATTCAATAAAGTACTTGAAAAATTTCTTTTGTTTTCATGTAACTAATAAATTTATATCTTTATGATTAATTGGATTGAGAAGGGAAAATAAATGGAAATTAGATTACAAAAATATTTGGCTGATGCAGGTATCGCCTCTAGAAGAAAATGTGAAAGTTATATAGTTGAAGGCAAAGTATCAGTTAATGGAAGAGTCGTTAAAGAACTTGGAAGCAAGATAGAACCAGATAAAGATATAGTAAAATATAATGGCAGAGTTGTTAAGAATAACTCTCACTTAATATATATTATGTTGAATAAACCTACTGGTTATATAACTAGTGTTTCAGATGAAAAAGGTAGAAAGACAGTAATGGACCTTATTGATATTAATACCAGAGTATACCCTATCGGTAGACTTGATTACAATACCAGCGGGTTATTACTTCTTACTAATGATGGAGATTTAACTTATAAATTGACTCATCCAAAACATGAAGTCGAGAAAAAATATATAGTAACTGTTAAAGGTGTACCTTCAGAAGAAAAACTAAATGAATTAAGGAAGGGAACTGATTTGGGAGTTTATAAGACATCTCACTCCAAAATTAGTGTTCTTCAAAGCAGTAAAGACAAAACAAAATTAAAAGTAGTAATTCATGAAGGTAAGAATCGACAGGTACGGAAAATGTTTGAACATATAGGTTGTCCCGTAATAAAACTTCAAAGAGCGGCTATTGGAAAGCTAAAAATAGACGGTTTATCTCAGGGTAAATATAGACATCTAAGTAAAGAAGAACTTAATTATATAAAAAAATTATAAGATTTATATATCCCCCCAAAGAAAATAAGATAAATGTCTTATTATGCTCTTTGGGGTTTAACATGTGGATTTTTAAAAGGAGGTGATTTAGATGTTTGAACCTAAAATAACTGATACTGTACAAGGAATTGTGAAAACATATATCAATGAGGGTGATACAGTTATAGATGCTACTATTGGAAATGGTTATGATACAGTTTTTTTAGCTGAGCAGGTAGGTATCAATGGACAAGTCTATGGCTTTGATATTCAAGATATTGCAATCAGGTCAACAAAAGAAAAATTAGATGAAAGAAAATTATTAAATAGGGTAACACTAATAAAGGACTCTCATGAATGTGTCAAAGATCATATTAAGAGTTCAGTAAAAGTTGCTATGTTCAATTTAGGTTATCTTCCAAGTGGAGATAAAGAAATAATTACTAAACCTGAGTCCACTATAAAGGCTATAAAAAATATGCTTGATATATTAGAGAAAAATGGTCTGATTTCAATTATTTCTTATTATGGACATGAAGGTGGTATAATAGAAAAAAATGAAGTGAATAAATATTTAGGAGAATTAAATAATAAGCAATATGACGTAATATCCATTGCTTATGAAAACAGGAAAATGAATGCTCCTATTATTTATTTAGTAAGGAAAAAATAGTTGCTTATTTCTTAAATACACTTGATATTTGCAACGAATTAATGTAAAATGATACTTGGTGAAGATTGCATTGTTTTACATAAACATAAAAATGGAGGGTTAATGCATGAGTATTCAAAACATGATCAATGAACTCACTAACCGTCGAAATGTTATTGAAACAGGTAGAGAAGAAGCAATTAGCAAGATACATGCTGATTCTAAATTGACGGCTAGAGAAAGAATTGAAGAACTACTTGACACTAATAGCTTTGTTGAGATTGGTGCGTTCGTTAAGCACCGTACAACTGATTTTAATTTAAGTGTTAAGGATACTCCAGCTGATGGCGTTGTAACTGGTTATGGTACTGTTGAAGGAAGATTAGTATACGTATATAGCCAAGACGTAACAGTGCTTGGTGGTGCATTAGGTGAAATGCATGCTAAGAAAATATGTGCTGTTTACGATATGGCTATGAAAATGGGAGCTCCAATCATTGCGTTACTTGATTCTGCAGGAGTTAGACTTCAAGAATCTACAGATGCACTAGATGGGTTCGGACAAATTTTCTTGAAGCAGACGCTAGCATCAGGAGTTGTACCACAAATTACAGCTGTTCTTGGTACATGTGGAGGAGGAGCTACACTTATTCCTTCTTTATCAGATTTCACATTCATGACTAAGAAAGCTACTAGTTTATTTGTTAATAGTCCTAATTCTTTAGATAGTAAAACTGAGACATTAGAAACTATAGCAAGTGCTGATTTCCATTCTAAAGAAACTGGCATTGTTGATTTTGTATGCGAAGATGAAAAAGATTTATTAGCAGAGTTAAGAAATTTTGTTAATTTATTACCTTCAAATAATTTTGAAGAAGCTCCAATATTTGATACAAATGATGATCTTAATAGAGTATCAAGCGAACTGAATGAAATTGCTCCAGAAGATTTAACTGCAGGAATTGATATGAAAGTAGTTATTTCTCAGATTGCTGATAATAATATGTTCGTTGAAACTAAAGCAAACTATGCAGTGTCAATGTTAACAGGCTTTATTAGATTAAATGGACAAACTGTAGGTGTATTAGCAAATCAAAGCGTTGAAAATGATGGTTTACTTACTTCTTCAGCTTGTGAAAAAGGAACTAAATTTATTGGATTTTGTGATTCTTTTAACATTCCAATTGTAACTTTAACTGATGTTGCTGGATACAATGCTACAGTAGCAGAAGAAAAGATAGGAATCTCAAAATTAGTATCAAAGTTACTTTGTGCTTTTGCAAGCGCAACAGTTCCAAAAGTAAATGTTGTTGTAGGCAGAGGTTACGGAACTGCTTATGTTGCTATGAATAGCAAACATATAGGTGCGGATTTTGTATATGCTTGGCCAAACAGTAAAGTATCTATGATGAATGCAGATTCAGCTGTTAGAATAATGTATGCTGATGAGTTAAGTAAAACTAGTATCTCTACTGAAGACATTAACAAAAAAACTGCAGAATATGAAGAGCTTCAAGCTAGTCCATATATGGCAGCAAGTAGAGGATATGTTGATGATATTATTGAACCAGCTGCTACAAGAAAGCGTGTTATAGTTGCATTAGAAATGCTTTATAGCAAAAGAGAATCAAGACCTGAAAAAAAACATGTAACTGTTTAAATGAGGTGAATTTAATATGAGTAACTTATCTGAAGGTGTAATTGCACTTATAAGTGGAATGGGAATAGTATTTGCAGTGCTTATACTGATTGCCTTAATTATATGGGCTTTCAAGTTCATTAAACAACCTGGTAAAAAAGAAGTTGTAGTTCCAGAACCACTTCCTGTACAAGCACCTGTAGAAGTGGAAGAAGAAACAGATGACTTAGAATTAGTCGCTGTTATTACTGCTGCTATTGCAGCATCTCTTAATACTACAACTGATAAATTGCAAGTAAAATCTTTTAGAAAAATAGGTTCAAATAGATCAAGATGGTAGTTTAGAGATAATTCAATGAAAACTTTTGTTAAAAATTGTTAGCAAATATTTGATAGGAGGATTTATCATGAGAAATTTTCAAGTTACTGTTAATGGTAATACATACGTAGTTGCTGTAGAGGAATTAGGAAACGGACAAGTTGCAACTCCTGTAGTATCAGCACCAAAAGCAGTACCTAATAAAGCAGCAGCGCCTGCAAAGAAACCAGCCGCAGCGTCAGCTCCAGCAGGAGCGACTAAAGTAACAGCTCCAATGCAAGGTAAAATTGTAGATGTAAAAGTATCTAATGGACAACAAGTCCAAGCAGGAGATGTACTTGCTATACTTGAAGCTATGAAGATGGAAAATGAAGTCGTAGCTCCAGCAGCTGGTACAGTTGCTTCAGTAAATGTTTCAGCAGGACAAAGCGTTGAGACAGGAGATTTAATCGTATCTCTAAACTAAGAATTAAACATAGTAGGGAGGTAACTCGATAATGGAATTTTGGAGTAGGCTTGGAGACGCTTTGTTAGGATTTGTTCAAGATACCGGTATTTACTGGATATTTGATAAATTTACAGCTGAAGAACAAGCTTGGCGAAATATAATTATGATAGTTGTTGCATTAACATTAATGTATCTAGCTATTAAAAAAGAATATGAACCATTATTATTATTACCAATTTCATTTGGTATGTTGTTAGTTAACTTGCCTTTAAGTGGAGTTATGAATGAACCTGTAGGAGATCAAATAGGTGGATTGCTTCATTACTTATATCAAGGAGACGAACTTGGTATATTCCCACCACTAATCTTTATGGGTGTAGGAGTTATGACAGATTTTGGACCATTATTAGCTAATCCTAAAAGTTTCTTACTAGGTGCAGCCGCTCAGTTCGGTATCTTTTTCGCATTCTTTGGAGCTTTAATTTTAGGATTCACACCTGAACAAGCAGCTTCTATAGGTATTATTGGTGGAGCTGATGGTCCAACAGCTATTTTCACAACGATACAGTTGGCTAAGGAGCTACTAGGTCCCATCGCAGTTGCTGCTTATTCGTATATGTCATTAGTACCTATTATTCAGCCACCAATTATGAAGGCTTTAACATCTAAAGAAGAACGTATGATTAAGATGGAACAATTAAGACCAGTATCACAATTAGAAAAGATATTATTCCCAATTGTTGTTACTATAGTAGTTATACTTATTTTACCATCAACAGCACCACTTATCGGTATGCTTATGTTCGGTAACCTTATAAAAGTTTCTGGTGTTACTGATAAACTTGCTGATACAGCGTCTAATGCACTTATGTATATTGTAACAATATTCTTAGGTATAACTGTTGGTGCTACAGCAAGTGCTGAAAAGTTTTTAACAGTGGATACTCTTAAAATATTAGCATTAGGATTAGTTGCATTTGCAATTGGTACTGCTACAGGTGTTGTATTTGGTAAAATCATGTGTAAACTATCAGGCGGTAAGATTAACCCATTAATCGGTGCTGCCGGTGTATCAGCTGTTCCTATGGCAGCTAGAGTTGTTCAAAAAGTAGGACAAAAAGAAAACCCAACAAACTTCTTATTAATGCATGCTATGGGACCTAACGTAGCAGGTGTTATTGGATCAGCAGTTGCTGCTGGGGTATTCTTAACATTATATAAATAATTAAGTGTATATATGTGAAATATTCACTTAGGTAGAAAGTCAATGATTATAGGAGGTTTAAGATATGGCTGTGAATAAAAGACCTGTAAAAATTACAGATACCATACTTAGAGACGCTCACCAATCACTAATAGCCACTAGAATGAAAACTGAAGATATGCTTCCTATTGTAGAGAAATTAGACAAAGTAGGATATCATTCAGTTGAATGTTGGGGTGGAGCAACATTTGATGCTTGCTTGCGTTTCCTTAAGGAAGATCCATGGGAGAGACTTAGAAAGCTAAGAGATGGATTTAAAAATACGAAATTACAAATGTTATTAAGAGGTCAAAATATCTTAGGATATAGACATTATGCAGATGATGTAGTTGAATATTTTGTTCAAAAGACTATTGCTAATGGTATAGATATTCTTCGTATATTCGATGCTTTAAATGACCCAAGGAATCTAAAAACTGCAATAGATGCAACTAAAAAAGAAGGCGGTCACGCTCAGATTGCTATTTCTTATACTCTAAGTGAAGTACATACATTAGAGTATTATGCAAAACTTGCAAAACAATTAGAAGATATGGGTGCCGACTCTATCTGTATTAAAGATATGGCTGGATTATTAGTTCCTTATTCAGCAACAGAATTAGTTAAAACATTAAAAGAGACTGTAAAAGTTCCAATTCAATTACATGCTCACTATACTAGTGGTGTTGCTGCAATGACTTATTTAAAAGCTGTTGAAGCTGGAGCAGATATCATTGATACTGCAATGTCACCATTCTCAATGGGAACAGCTCAACCTGCTACAGAAGTTATGGTTGAAACATTCAAAGGAACACCTTATGATACAGGATTCGATCAAGACCTATTATCAGAAATAGCTGATTATTTCAGACCACAAAGAGAAAAAGCTCTAGAAAGTGGATTGATGAATCCAAAAGTATTAGGTGTTAATATTAAAACATTATTATACCAAGTACCAGGTGGTATGTTATCTAACTTAGTATCACAACTTCAAAAACAAAATGCAGAAGACAAGTTCTATGACGTTCTTGAAGAAATACCAAGAGTTAGAGCTGATTATGGATATCCACCACTTGTTACACCTTCAAGTCAGATTGTAGGAACACAGGCTGTACTTAATGTACTTTCTGGTCAAAGATACAAGATGGTAACAAAAGAATCTAAAGCTTTAGTTAGAGGAGAATACGGAAGAACTCCTGTACCAATCAGTGATGAAATCAAGAAAATCATTATTGGTAATGAAAAACAAATAACTTGTCGTCCAGCTGATTTAATTAAGCCTGAGCTTAAGAAAATAGAATCTGAAATGACAAGATATAAACAACAAGATGAAGATGTTTTATCTTATGCCCTATTCTCACAAGTTGCTGAAGATTTCTTCAAATACAGAGAAGCACAGCAAACTAAAGTAGATCCTAATATGGCTGATAAGGATAATAAGGTATACCCTGTATAGATCTAATATAATAAAGCTGGTACCTTTTGGTACTGGTTTTATTTTTTTAGGAGAAGGATCAGGGTACATTTATTATTATCTTTGTAATTTTACTTTTTTTTATAAGCCATAAGTACTTTTGTATATGCATATTTTATTAATTAAAACATATTGTAAAATTATTTTTATTAATATATAATAATATTAATCCACAAAAAATAACAATGCTAGAATTCTATACAAGATATGGTGGTAATCAAGGATCAATAACAATATATTGTATAGAAAGTTATACAGAACTATTTTTTGTTAATTATTAAAACAATCTATAAAGTGATAAAAAGAAAATAATTCGTTATATTAAGTTATTGGTATAAAAATCTAGTACATAATATTTTTAATATCCATAAAAACTTTGATAGTGAATTAATAATGTTAGAGAGGTATTAATATGCATAGACAAAATGATTTGATGAAAAGGATTAATAATTCCTACCCAAAACTTAGTAAGGGGCAAAAATTATTAGCAAATTATATATTGGAACATTATGAGAAAGCAGTTTTTCTTACAGCAGCGAAGCTAGGTAAGATAGTTGGCGTTAGTGAGTCAACAGTAGTAAGATTTGCTAATGAACTTGGTTATGATGGTTATCCAAAACTACAAAGAGCCCTTGAAGAATTAGTTAAGACCAAATTGACTTCATTCCAAAGAGTTGAGGTGACATCAGATAGAATTGACAAAAATCATGTTCTAAAATCAGTTTTACAATCGGATGCAGAAAAGATTAAGCATACCTTAGAAGAAATTGATGAAGATATATTTAATGAAGCAACCAGCATGATACTAGGGGCTAGAAAAATCTATATACTAGGTGTAAGAAGTTGTGCTTCTTTAGCAGGTTTTTTAGGTTTTTACTTTAACCTAATATTTGATAATACCAAATTGATCCATACAAACAGTGTAAGTGAAATGTTTGAACAGATTTATAGAATTGGTCCAGAGGATGTAGTAATAGGAATAAGTTTTCCAAGATATTCAAAGCGTACTAAAAAAGCTATGGAATTCGCAAAAAATAGAGATGCACAGGTAATTGCTATAACTGATAGTTATTTATCACCATTGATACAATTTGCTGATTGTAGTCTTATAGCTAGAAGTGATATGGCTTCTTTCGTTGATTCATTAGTTGCGCCACTAAGCTTGATTAATGCACTGATAGTTGCATTATGTATTAAAAAGCAAGATGAAGTGTTAGACACATTAGAGAATCTAGAAAAAGTATGGAGTGAATATCAAGTTTACGATAATGAAGAAGATTATAATATGAATTACAATATACAATCAAAAAATAACACCGATATGTTAGAATAGCTAATATGTGAAAGGACTTGAATAAGTATTGAAAAAAGTTTTAGTAGTAGGAGGTGGACCATCAGGCATGATGGCAGCAATAATAGCTGCGAGAAATGGTTGTGAAGTCCACCTTTTTGAGAGAAATGAAAAATGTGGTAAAAAATTATATATAACAGGTAAAGGCAGATGTAATATTACTAATGCCACTGATGTAGAGGAATTACTTGAGAATGTTACTACTAATAGGAAATTTCTATATAGCGCATTTTATTCCTTTGATAGTTTTATGCTAATAGACTTTCTTAATGATATTGGCTTGAAAACTAAAATAGAAAGAGGTAATAGAGTTTTTCCTGTATCAGATAAATCATCTGATGTTATATCAGCTTTAACTAGAGAAATGAATAAATTAGGTGTAGTTATTCATCTTGGTTCAAGAGTAAAAGATATAAAAGTTGTTGAAAACAAGGCAAAAGGAATAGTACTTCATGATGGCAACTTAATTGAAGGTGATAGTGTTATAATAGCTACAGGTGGACTATCATATTCATCCACGGGATCAACCGGTGATGGATTCAAGTTTGCAGAAAAAGTAGATCATACAGTTAGTGATACACATCCTTCATTAGTGCCTTTAGTTACAAGAGAAAGTTTTATCAAAGAATTACAAGGACTATCTCTTAGGAATGTAAAGATCACTATAAAAGCAAATGGTAAAATTATATATGAAAATTTTGGAGAAATGTTATTTACCCATTTTGGAGTGACAGGACCTCTTATTTTATCTGCTAGCAGATATATTATACCTTATAAAGGTAAAGATATGACTTTATCAATAGATTTAAAACCTTCTCTTGATACTAAAAAACTTGATAATAGGATATTGAAGGATTTTAACAAATATATGCGAAAACAATTCAAAAACGCTTTAGATGATCTATTGCCAAAGAAATTAATACCTATTATTATAAAACTATCTGGTATTGATGAAGAAAAAAAGGTAGATCAAATTTCTAGAGAAGAAAGATTGAAATTAGTAGATTTAATAAAAAATTTAACCTGCCATATTATAGGGACAAGAGACTATAATGAAGCAATAATAACTTGTGGTGGAGTTAGTATAAAGGAAATTAATCCTATGACTATGGAATCAAAAAAAGTTGATGGATTGTATTTTATAGGAGAAGTTCTTGATCTTGATGCGTTAACTGGAGGTTTTAATTTGCAGATAGCATTTTCTACAGGGTATCTTGCGGGACTTGCTATAGGTGAAAGTGAGCTTTAAATATTATTATATAGGAGTGAAAAAATGGTTTCCATAAGAGGAGCAATTACAATTGACACTAATACTAGAGAAAATATTATTAATGATACAAAAACATTACTAAAAGACATATTAATTAGTAATAATATTAATAATGACCAAATAATATCTATCATTTTTTCAGCTACAAAAGATTTAACAGCTGCATATCCTGCTATTGGTGCTAGAGAACTAGGTATTGTCCATGCATCATTAATGTGTGTTAGCGAAATGTATGTAGAAAACAGTTTAGAGATGTGTATAAGGGTTATGGTGACTGCCCATATCCCAAAATCACAAAATGAAGTAAAACATATATATCTAAAAAAAGCCAAAAAGTTAAGACCTGATTTATTAGATAAGTAGAATTAAATAATTGACAATAAATTATTTTTTGCAAAATTAATTTACTAAGTTAACGTTGAAAAAGGTTTAAATACTAAGCAAAACTATAATAAAAGATAAATTAAGATATAAAATAATTATAATTTTATATCTTATTAATAAAACTTAGTATTGACAGTTTGAGAAATACAGTTTATAGTTTATTATTGGTGACAATATTATTATGGAGGGTAATGTTGTGGATATAATTAACATAGCAATTGATGGACCAGCTGGTGCAGGTAAAAGCACTATAGCCAAAAAGATTGCTAAGGAACTAGATATTATATATGTAGATACTGGTGCTATGTATAGAGCCTTTGGACTTTATTGTATTAGAAATAATATATCAAGTGACCAAAACGATATTATTAACAATATATTAGACGATATTGATATTAGTATCTGCTATATAGATGGCGAACAGCAGGTAATACTTAATGATGAGAATGTCAATCAATTTATTAGAGATGAAGAAGTAGGTAAAATGGCATCTGAAGTCTCAGTAAATAAAAATGTACGTCTTAAGCTTGTTGAACTGCAAAGAAACCTTGCAACCAAAAAAAGTATTGTTATGGATGGTAGAGACATAGGTACTTATGTGTTGCCTAATGCTACTAATAAAATTTATCTCAATGCAAGTGTTGAAACAAGAGCTAAGAGACGTCATAAAGAATTATTAGAAAAAGGTATATCTAGGGACTTGGAATCTATAAAAGATGAAATAGGTAAAAGAGATTATAGAGATATGAATAGAGAATTTGCTCCACTGAAAAAAGCTGATGATGCTATTGAAGTGGATACATCCAATCTATCTATTGATGAAGTGGTTAATAAAATCCTTAAAATGATAAATAATAATTATTAAATATTATTTGAGAGGAAGATACTAATGGAAGTAATAGTAGCAAAATCTGCCGGATTTTGTTTTGGTGTAGATAGAGCAGTAAAAAGTGTATATGATAATATTGATGACAAACCATTATATACATATGGACCAATAATTCATAATTTACAAGTAGTTGAAGAGTTGGAAGATAAAGGCATAAAAGTTGTAAATGATATAGAAGAACTTCTAAACCTACCTAAGGGTAAAGTTATTATAAGATCCCATGGTGTAGAAGAAAAAATATATAATTATATTAGAGACAATGGATTTTCTATTATTGATGCTACATGCCCTTATGTCAAGAAAATTCATCGTATAGTAAATGATTATAGTAAAAAGGGTGATACTATAATTATAATTGGTGATCCTAATCATCCAGAAGTTATTGGAATAAAAGGTTGGAGTTCATCAAAAGCAATTATTATAGAAAGTATAGAAGATGCTAAAAAGCTTCAATTACCCACAGATGAACATATTTGTATTGTTGCTCAAACAACACTTAATTATCTAAAATTCCAAGAAATAATTGAAATATTTTTAGATAAAGGGTATCATGTAGATATAAAAGATACAATATGTAGAGCAACAAGAGATAGGCAAGAAGAGGCTATACAGCTATCAGGTAGAGTAGATAAAATGCTGGTGATAGGTGGTAAGCATAGTTCTAATACTAGAAAGTTATACCAATTATGCAAGAATCAATGTGATAATACTTATCATATTGAAACTATAGAAGATTTGGAGTTGCTTGTTTTTAGTAAAAATGAGATAATAGGAATTACAGCTGGAGCTTCAACTCCAAAGAACATTATTCAGGAGGTTATTACACATGTCAGAAGTACAGAATGAAATTAGTTTTGAGGAAATGTTAGAACAATCCCTAAAATCAATTCACAGGGGAGAAATAGTTGAAGGGACAGTTATAGATGTTAATGATAATGAAGTTTTTGTTAATATTGGGTACAAGTCTGATGGTATCATACCTAAGAGCGAATACTCAAACTATCCTGAAGTTGAACTGAGAGATACTGTGAAACCAGGGGATAAGATTAAGGTTAAAGTTTTACGAGTAAATGATGGTGAAGGACAAGTATTACTTACTTATAAAAGAATACTTGCAGAACAAGGTCTTAGTAAGATTGAAGAATACTACAAGAATAAAGAGCATTTGACTGCAAAAGTATCACTAGTACTTGCAGGTGGCTTAGTAGCTATTGTTGATGAAGTTAGAATATTTATTCCTGCTTCTTTAGTATCAGATGAATATGTAGACAATTTAAGAGACTTCTTAGGTAAAGAAATCACATTTGTTATCAGTGAATTCAATCTTAAAAAAGGTAGAATAATTGGTAATAGAAAACAATTATTATTAGCTGATAGACAAAATAAAATAAAAGAATCAATGGAAAAAATTGAAGTTGGTATGGTAGTAACAGGAAATATTAAAAATGTAACAGATTATGGTGCATTTGTTAATATTGATGGTATCGATGGATTAATCCATATCTCACAAATGTCATGGGGAAGAGTTAAAAAGCCAAGTGATGTTGTTAAAGTAGGAGATAAAGTAAAAGTTAGAATAATAGGTATTGATACTGATAAGAATAAAGTATCCTTATCAATGAAATTTGATGAAGAAAATCCTTGGAATGATGCTGCTACTAAATACGCAATCAATAATGTAGTTGAAGGTGTTGTTGCAAGAATGACAGACTTCGGTGCTTTCATTGAATTAGAGCCAGGCGTAGATGCATTATTACATGTGTCACAAATAGCTAAAAAGCACGTTGAAAAACCATCTGATGAACTTAAAATAGGTCAAAAGATTACAGCTAAAGTATTAGACTTCAATCAAGAATCTAAAAAGATTAGTTTAAGTATCAAAGCTCTTGAAGATGACAAAACTAAAGAAGCTGATGCTAAGGATGTAAAAGAAGAAGTAAGTGCTGAAAAAACAGTTGAAGAAACAGAATAATAATATATAAGATAAAAAAAGCTGCAAAAAGTATTCTAGAGTATTTTTTGTAGTTTTCTTTATCATTTTACTTTTGACGAAATAAGTTTCGTTATTATAGCCTAATATAATAAAAAATGTATAATACATAGATTAAAAAATATATTTATAAAATATTGTATTTGACATAATAAAGGAGAAGGATAAAATAGTGATTGAAAATTATGAAGATTTTAAAGATGCCGTTTTTAGACTCTCTAAAATTGATTTAAACGCTTACAAAGAAAGACAAATGAAAAGGCGTATAGATTCATTAATAAGAAAAAATAATGCAGATAGTTATCAAGAATTTGTTGATATATTAAAAAAAGATAAAAAGATATATGAAGAATTCATTAACTACTTGACTATTAATGTATCAGAATTCTATAGGAATCCTACTCAATGGCAAGTTCTAGAAAGAGATATTTTACCTTATCTTATAGATAAATTTTCCGATAATCTAAAAATATGGAGTGCAGCTTGTTCAACAGGTGATGAGCCATATTCTTTAGCAATGGTATTAAGTAAATTTATTCCTCTAAACAAAATTAAAATTGTAGCTACTGATATTGATAAACAAGTATTGGAAAAGGCTAGAATGGGATTATACAAAGACAAAAGTTTAATAGGTCTACCTCAAGAATTCAAAACAAAGTTTTTCAGACAGATAGGCAGTTCATATCAAGTAACTGATGATATAAAAAAATGTATAGAATTTAAGCAATTAAACTTGTTAAAAGATAATTACCCAAGTAATTGTGATTTAATAGTATGCCGTAATGTTTTAATATATTTTACAGATGAAGCAAAAGATGGTATATATAAGAAATTCAATAATGCAATGAAAAAAGATGCAATTTTATTTGTTGGCAGTACAGAACAGATTATTCAATCTGCAACATATAAATTTACATCTCTAAAATCATTTTTTTATAAGAAAATTGATGAACTATAAGCTTTTAAGTATACTAGTACATATGTTATCTGTGAATGAAGTATTACTATGAATATCATCTTGCAGTTGTATATATTTGGTTTTATTTTTTTTAGATAAATAAAATATTTTTTCGTTTTTTACTATATAGGTATCAAGAAGAGGTATGAATATGCCTCTTTTCTTTATGTAGCAGGTTTCACTTGTAGCTTTTGATTTATTGGATTTATCTATGTATTTTGCCACATATTTATGAACTGCCTGATCCTCTGAATGTATATAATAATAATCTTTATAATTATCAAAGAAAAACTTTAATTCTTCATCAAGAAGCTGAATTTTTATTAATAATTCTGTATGATTTATATGTATATAATAATTATCAAAAGTAAAGCTATAATCAAATGGAATTTCTGTATTAGCAGTAAGATGTATAGTCATAATTAATTCACTGATATTAATATCATCAACTTTGTAAGCAATATTATTCTGTTTGAGATTGTTATATGTATCTACGTAATCAAGTATTTCAACTACTTTAATAAGTCCTATCAAATCTTCTTCGTTATGTAGTAATAAATTAGTCTTCTCCTTATCACTTTTTGATTTTGTAAAATCAATGTATTGCTGAATTAATTCTCCCCCTGTAAAGGTATCCTTTCTAAATATACCTAGATATTTTTCTATTGTTTTAAGTTTGCAGTTCTCAAGGTTCAATACATGTTTACATGGTCTGACTAATTTATATATGTCAACATTTTCTATATGAGATAGATTATTGTCTATTTTATATAATAGTGCCTTTTTAGTTATGAAAGGTATGTCAAATGAGGTGCCATTATAATGTATTATCCTTTTGAAATCATTACTGAATTTTATGAACTCATATAATACAGCATATTCGTCATTTTCATTTTCAGCTAGCCATTGAATTATCGTGGGCATTTCATTCACAAAATAGATACACCCAATTAGATATACTATGTTTCTTCTATATGAAAAACCAGTAGTTTCAATATCAAAGAATAACAGTTCATCAAGATTATCATATCTTCTTTTTAAAATATGGGTATCCATATCAATATTTTTATTTATTATTATCATAATTTCTCCTTATTAATGAGTCAGGATAATTCAGTATTTATAGTTATAGTATAAGCTAATTTTAATGTTTAATCAATTTATTATACCATGTTTAATTACTTCTGTATGTGGTATAATAGATAGAGCTTGTACACCTTTTAATTAATTCTCGCATATAATATATTAAGAAATTAGAAGGGGGGACAAGTTATGGAATACTCATATCTAGTACTGATACCGTTAATAGCTGGTATAGGTGAAACTATTAGACTAACAGGGGTTCCATGTAGGTATATACCATTTATCAACTTAGTTATTGGACTAGCTCTTGGTATGATATTATGTTCAACGAATTCAAAATCCTGTATAGTTATTGGTTTGTATACTGGACTTAGTGCATCTGGTTTAGTTAAATCTACAAGAGAATTAGGTAACTGTTTGAATGCTAGAAGTCCATGTAACAAAAAGGACAGGCATTATACCAAAAGAAGAAGAGACAACTATTTTGAAGAGATATTTAGAGAACTTGAAAAAGATTATCAATCTCATAATAATACAAACGATGAATTTGAAGATGATGATTAACTACTGTTGAAAAAATGTCTTATATTATGTAAAATACTAATATCGATAAAAAATAATAATTATTTATACCATAAAAAGAAAGTATATGTAGAATAATATTTAATAGACGGATAGTGGAGGAATGAAATGAATAAGAATCTAGACATATCACATGAAGAAAGTTTAAGGCAAAAACGAATAATGGACAAACTATCAAAGCAAATAAAAGGTAAAGGGTTAAAATATTATGTATCAACTTTTGGTTGCCAAATGAATGCCCATGATTCGGAAAAACTAAAAGGAATATTAGAACAAATAGGATATGTGCCTACTGAAGAAGAGAAGGATGCAGATTTTGTAATATATAATACATGTTGTGTTAGAGAAAATGCTGAATTGAAAGTGTATGGCAGACTTGGTTCATTAAAAAACAATAAAAAACATAAACCAGGAATGTTGATTGCCCTATGTGGTTGTATGATGCAACAGGATACTGTTATAAATGAGATTAAAAGAGCATATAAGCATGTGGATATTTTGTTTGGCACCCACAATTTATATAAATTAGCTGAGTTGATACAAACAAGACTGGATACTGGTAGAATGGTAATAGATATCTGGGAGAATTATAAAGAAATTGTAGAAGATCTACCAAGTATAAGAAAATTCAAATTCAAATCAAGTGTCAATGTAATGTTTGGCTGCAATAATTTCTGTACTTATTGTATAGTACCTTATGTAAGAGGAAGAGAAAGAAGCAGAAAACCCGAAGATATTATTAATGAAATAACAGACCTAGTTGATGATGGTGTAAAAGAGATTACATTACTTGGTCAAAATGTTAATTCTTATGGGAAAAGTTTGGACAAACCTCTTACTTTTGCTAAACTGATTCAAGAAATTGAGAAGATAGAAGGGCTTGAAAGAATAAGATTCATGACATCTCATCCCAAAGATTTGTCGGACGAGCTTATAGAAGTAATAAAAACTTCTAAAAAATTATGTGACCATATTCATCTACCATTTCAATCTGGAAGTACAAGTGTGCTAAAAAAGATGAATAGAAGATATACAAAAGATAGCTATCTTGAGTTGGTAAGTAAAATAAAAGAAGCACGTCCTGACGTTGCTCTTACTACTGATATAATTGTAGGTTTTCCAGGTGAGACAGAACAAGATTTTCTAGATACATTAGATGTAGTAAAAAAGGTTGAATTTGACAATGCTTTTACATTTTTATATTCTATAAGAACTGGTACACCTGCTGCAACTATGGAAAATCAGGTGCCTGAAAATGTTGCAAAAGAACGTTTTAACAGGCTTTTAGAAGTGCTTAATGAAATAGTATATAAGAAAAGTAAGGAAAAAGTGGGGAACACTTATGATGTTTTAGTGGAACAGATAAATAGACAAGATGATCATCTTGTATCTGGTAGGTTAGGAAGTAATCATCTAGTACATCTAAAAGGAAATAAAGATTTGATAGGTAAAATTGTACCTGTTAAAATAATAGAATCAAAAGGATATTATTTAATAGGAGAACAAATAAATTAAGAAAATGAAACTAATAGTTTTTAAATATATATAATGCTATAAAAAATTACTATAAGAAAAGAGGTTACTAATGAAGAATAAACTATCACCTATGATGCAGCAGTATATGGATCTAAAGGAACAATACGAAGATTGTATATTATTTTTTAGATTAGGTGATTTCTATGAGATGTTTTTTGAAGATGCAAAATTAGCATCAAGAGAATTAGGAATTACATTGACAGGTAGAGATTGTGGACAAGCAGATAGGGCTCCTATGTGTGGTGTCCCTCATCATTCATCTGAGAACTATATAAATAAATTAATAAAAAAAGGTTATAAAGTAGCTATATGTGAACAAGTTGAAGATCCAAAACAAGCAAAAGGCATTGTTAAACGAGATGTTGTTAGGATAGTCACTCCAGGTACTAACCTTAATATGCAATCCTTAGATGAATCTAAAAATAACTACTTAATGAGTATATTTGGTAATAAAGACAATTATGGAGTAGCTCTTGTAGATATTACAACAGGAGATTTTCTAGTAACAGAAGTAAATGAAAAAAGAAAACTTGTAGATGAGATAGGAAAATTTGTTCCTACTGAAATAATATGTAATAAAGATATTATAGTTTGTGAAGATTTCATTAGAGAATTAAAAGACAGATTTCATGTCTATATCAGCGAAGAAGAAGAATGGTATTTTGATTATGGTAGATGTGTTGGTAATATAAAAGAGCAATTTGGAGTTGGCACTATAGACGGATTAGGGATAAAAGAATTTAATCAAGGGGTATGTGCTGTTGGTTCATTATTAGAGTATTTATATAAAACTCAAAAAAGCAATATATCCCATATAACTAAACTAACACCATATCTTACTGACTCCTATATGATGGTTGACTTATCATCAAAGCGTAACCTGGAATTAGTTGAAACATTACGTGAAAAAGAGCGTAGGGGTTCTTTATTATGGGTTCTTGATAAAACGAAAACTGCAATGGGTTCCAGATTACTTAGAAAATGGATTGAACAGCCTTTACTATCAAAAACAAATATTGAAGATAGACTTGATGGGGTTGAAGAATTAAAAAACAAACCTATCATAAGTGAAGAATTGAAAGAGTTCTTGAACCCTATATATGACTTGGAAAGACTTATGAGTAAGATAAGTCTGAAAACAGCTAACTGTAGAGATTTAATAGCTTTTAAGACCTCTCTTGAAATGCTTCCATTTATAAAGAAATTGTTAAACGAATGCAATGCTGATTATATTACCAAGATAAAAGATACATTTGATGACTTAAGAGATATCTATGATTTGATAGATAAAGGAATAATTAATGACCCTCCTATATCTGTAAAAGATGGAGGCATAATAAAAGAATCTTATCATCCACAAGTTGATAAACTTAGAGAAGCAGGTACAAGAGGTAAGCAATGGATCGCTGAATTAGAAGCAAAAGAAAAAGAATTGACAGGTATCAAGAACCTTAAAATTAAATTCAATAAAGTATTTGGTTACTATATAGATGTAACAAAATCTTATTTGAATCTAGTGCCAGATAGATATGTAAGAAAACAGACGTTAGCTAATTCAGAGAGATACATAACTCCAGAATTAAAAGAAATGGAAAATACTATAATGGGAGCAGAAGAAAAAATAGTTGCTCTTGAGTATGAACTATTTGTAGAACTGCGAAACAAAGTAGCAAAAGAAGTTGAGCGAATTAAAGACACTGCATATAAGGTAGCTATACTTGATGTTATTACATCACTGGCAGATATAGCAATAAAATATAATTATGTACGACCTGTTTTAAGTAATGATGGTGCTATTGATATAAAAGATGGACGTCATCCTGTTGTGGAAAAAATGATGAACAATGAAATGTTCATAGCCAATGATACATATCTCAATAAAATGGATAGTAGATTTTCTATTATCACTGGTCCAAATATGGCAGGAAAATCAACCTATATGAGGCAGGTTGCTCTTATTGTCTTAATGGCGCAAATAGGCAGTTTTGTTCCAGCAGGTGAAGCTCATATAGGAATAGTAGACCGTATATTCACTAGAGTAGGAGCTTCTGATGATTTGGCTTCTGGACAAAGTACTTTTATGGTGGAAATGACAGAGGTAGCCAATATACTTAGAAATGCCACAAGCAACAGCTTACTTATTCTTGACGAAATAGGTAGAGGTACAAGTACTTTTGATGGTCTTAGTATTGCATGGTCTGTAGTTGAGTACATAGTTAATAAAAAGAAAATCGGAGCCAAGACATTATTTGCCACTCATTATCATGAACTTACAGAATTAGAAGGCAAGGTTGATGGCGTGCAGAATTATTGCATCTCCGTAAAAGAAAAAGGCGATGATATAATTTTCTTGCGTAAGATAATAAAAGGCAGTACAGATAATAGTTATGGTGTACAAGTAGCAAAACTTGCTGGTGTACCTTTGGATGTTATTGACAGAGCTAAGGTTCTTTTATCTGAATTAAGTAATGCAGATATTGCAAAAAATACTAAGATCGTGTGTAAAGATGCAGTGGAAGAAATAGCAACTGTGAAGGAAGAAGAAATAAATATTGAAGTTCCAATAGAACAGGAAAAAGAAGAGAAAACAGAACCGGTACAATTAGGATTATTTGATGTAATGGGTAATTACAATGAACTAATTGATGACTTGAAAAGTTTGAATATAGTAGAAATGACACCAATGGATGCATTGAATAAATTATATGAACTGCATAAAAAAGCCTTGACTTAGAAGGGAGTGTCATCATGTCTGAAATAAGATTGTTAGACCAAAATACTATTAATAAAATAGCAGCAGGTGAAGTAGTAGAAAGACCTTCTTCGGTTGTAAAGGAGTTGGTTGAGAATTCTATTGATGCTGGTGCAAGTGCTATAACAATTGAAATAAAAGAAGGTGGAATATCTTTTATACGTATCACAGATAATGGTAAAGGGATATCAAAAGAAGATATTCAGACTGCATTTATTAGACATTCAACAAGTAAAATCAAGTCCATAGAGGATTTAATAACCGTATCATCATTGGGATTTCGAGGTGAAGCACTTGCAAGTATAGCTGCAGTATCCCAAGTTGAAGTTATAACTAAGACATATGATGATATAACAGGTATAAGATACGTAATAGAAGGTGGTAGTGAAGTAAGTAAGGAAGAGATAGGATGCCCTGAGGGTACAACCATAATTATCAAGAATTTGTTTTATAATACTCCTGCTAGGCGAAAATTCCTGAAAAAGCCAGCAACAGAGGGAGCTTATATTAGTGAGTTTATTAATAAACTAGCCCTTGGTAATATAGGTATATCTTTTAAATTTATATATAATAATACTATAAAATTACATACTTCTGGAAATAATGTTCTTAAGGATTGTATTTTCAATATCTATGGTAAAGAAATAGTTAAAAACAGCGTTCCAATAGAAATTAATAATGACGAATTCAAAATTAAAGGTTTCATTGGAAAACCAAAGATAAGCAGAGCAATCAGGAATTATGAGAATTATTATATAAATGGTCGTTATATAAAAAGTAAAATCATTATGAAAGCAATAGAAGAAGGTTATAAAACTAAATTAACCGTCCATAGATTTCCATTTACAGCATTCTATATAACAATAAACCCTGAATTGATTGATGTAAATGTCCATCCAACAAAGATGGAGGTTAGATTCCACAATGAATCCATTATCTATGAAGCAATTAAAAGTGGTATTTACGAAGCACTAAGTAAAGTAGACCTAATTCCTGAGGTATCATTGAGCAATGGACAAAGAGAGATAAAAAAAGACAATATCAAGATAGATACTGCTATTCCAGAACCCTTTGAAAAAAATAGGTTAAATGAAATGAAAAAAACTTTAATAAAAGAGCAAACTAATAATTATGAACCTAATAGCAGTAGTCTTATAAATATTTTCAAAAAAAATTCTGAGATAACTAATAAAATAGTATCCCAGAATATAAACGACCAGAAACAGGAACAAGCTGATAAACATCCGAAAGATATTAAATCAATTCAGCAACCTAAAGTTATTAGTGATGACAGTATAAAAAAAGTAACAGATGAATCAAAGGCTATATCTGATAACAAACAGAATGAATTATCAGCAAAACCCAAATATGTTGCTGAACAAGCCTTGTTATTTGAGGATAAGAGTGTTAATGCTAAAACTGTCAAAAACTATAAGATAATAGGACAGCTATTTAATACTTATTGGATTGTAGAGCTTGAGAACAAATTCTATATTATTGACCAGCACGCAGCTCATGAAAGAGTGTTGTATGAGCGTTTAATGAATAAGCTGGAAAACTCAGATATAATGTCTCAAGGTCTTTTGCAGCCAATAATTATTCATGTATCTATAAGAGAGAAACAATTGATAGAGGATTATAAACAATTATTCATAGACTTAGGTTTTGAAATAGAAGAATTCGGTAAAGATGCTTATGCAATAAGAAGTGTACCTTATATATTTAATAAATCCTTAAGTTCTAATCAATTCATTGAGATATTAGATAGTCTTAATGAACATTATGATCCTGATAAATACAATGTAGTAAGAAATGATATAGCAACTATGGCATGTAAAGCAGCTGTAAAAGCTCATGATAAACTGTCGGTTCTAGAATATGAAAAGTTATTTGATGAGCTTCTTGAAATAGAAAATCCTTTTACATGTCCACACGGTAGACCAACTATCATTTCTATGACAAAATATGAACTAGAAAAGAAATTCAAGAGAATACAGTAATTAGGAGTGGATATATTGAGAAAACCTTTAATTGTTATAGCCGGACCTACAGCAGTTGGTAAGACTAGTTTATCGGTTAAACTGGCAAAGGAAATAGGTGGTGAAATAATCTCTGCTGATTCTATGCAAGTTTATAAGTATATGGACATAGGAACGGCAAAAGTCACAAAAGAAGAAACACAGGGTATAAAACACCATTTAATAGATGTACTAGAACCTGATGAGGAATTTAATATTAATATTTTCCAAAATTCAGCTAAGAAAAGTATAGAAGAAATTACACAAAATAAAAAAGTTCCTATCATGGTTGGCGGAACAGGTTTCTATATACAATCAATCATATATGACATTGATTTTGAGAACACTTGTAAAGATAATTCATATAGGGAACAACTTCAAAAGGAAGCAGCTCTATCAGGTAATGAATATGTACATGATAAACTGAAAGATATTGACCTTGTATCCTACAATAAGATTCATCCCAATAACTTGAAAAGAGTTATCAGGGCTTTGGAATATTATAAAGAAACTGGTAGACCAATATCAGTGCATAATGAAATAGAATCCAAGAAAGAATCACCTTATAACCTTCTTTTTTATGTTCTTGGCATGGATAGAGAACTATTATATGAAAGAATTGATAGAAGAGTAGATATAATGATTGAACAAGGATTAGTAGAAGAAGTCCAGAAATTAAAAGAAATGGGATATAGTGAAGATTTAGTGTCCATGAAAGGATTAGGATATAAAGAGATCTATGGATATCTTAATGGTGAATATGACCTAGATAGAGCAATCTACATCTTAAAACGTGATACCAGACATTTTGCAAAACGTCAGATTACGTGGTTTAAGAGAGAAAAAAACGTAAGATGGTTGAATGTGGATGATTACAATATGAATTTAGAATTAATTTCAAATAAAATGTTAAAAGATATTGAAGAATTAGGAATTATATAATACAATAGTAAGTGAGATGAAATAATTACCAAATACTAAAGATGTTAAATTATATAAATTAATTATTCTAATTAATAAAAAGTAATAAAATTTATTATATATATAATTTAAAAATACGATATCAATGGGGGCGAGTTTAAATGAGTAAACCAATTAATTTACAAGATTTGTTTTTAAATCAAGTAAGAAAAGACAAAACAACTGTAGTAGTATATTTGACAAATGGATTTCAACTAAAAGGACTAGTAAAAGGATTTGATAACTTTATAGTAATTCTTGAGACTGAAGGTAAACAACAAATGATATACAAACACGCTATATCAACTGTTATTCCTTCTAGAGAAGTATCCTTAACTGTTGAAGAATAAAGAGGTATAGATAAATGACTGATTTTTTACAGAAGATGTATCAGAAGCAAAATATCTCAGAAGAAGTTTATAACTATTGTAGCGAGATTGAAAAGAATTTAATAGATAGATTTAATCATGTTGATGAAATTGCTGAATACAATCAATTGAAAGTATTATCTGCTATGCGAGAGAATAGAGTCAGTGATATACATTTTGCTGCAACAACTGGATATGGTTATAATGATCTTGGGAGAGATACATTAGAAAGTGTATATGCTTCTGTATTTAATGCAGAAGCTGCTTTAGTGCGTCCACAATTAATTTCTGGTACACATGCACTGACTATAGCACTTTCTGCTAATCTAAGACCAGGTGATGAGATATTATCTCCTGTCGGTAAACCTTATGATACTCTTGAAGAAGTTATTGGTATAAGAGAAACAAATGGTTCTCTAAAAGAGTATGGTATTACTTACAGACAAGTAGACATGTTAGAAGATGGAAGTATTGATTATGAAGGAATAAAGAAAGCTATAAATGATAATACAAAACTAATCAGCATACAAAGGTCTAAGGGTTACGATACTAGACCAACCCTATCAGTAGATATAATAGGGGAGATTATCTCTTTTGTTAAGAGTATAAACAGTGACCTTATCTGTATGGTTGACAATTGTTATGGTGAGTTCGTTGAGAAAATCGAGCCTACAGATCTAGGAGCTGATATGATAGTAGGTTCTTTGATCAAGAATCCAGGAGGTGGACTTGCGCCTATTGGAGGTTATATTGTCGGTAAAGAAGCTTGTATTGAAAATTGTGCAGTTAGATTGACTGCACCGGGACTTGGTAAAGAAATAGGAGCGACCCTTGGTCTTAATCAACAATTCTTTCAAGGATTATTTATGTCGCCGCAAATAGTAGCAGGGGCTTTAAAGGGAGCAATATTCGCAGCTAATGTTTTTGAAAAGCTTGGATATGAAGTGATACCTGATTCTACAGAGAGTAGACATGATATTATACAAGCTATCAATTTAGGTTCACCAGAAGCTATTATTGCCTTTTGTCAGGGAATTCAAGCGGCAGCTCCTGTAGATAGCTTTGTGACACCTGAACCATGGGATATGCCAGGATATGATTCAGAAGTAATTATGGCAGCTGGAGCATTTGTACAAGGTTCTTCCATTGAGTTAAGTGCTGATGCACCTATAAAACCACCATATACAGTGTTTTTTCAAGGAGGTCTATCATGGCATCATGCAAAATTCGGTATAATGACAGCGCTTCAAAAAATGATAGATAATAAAAGTATAACATTAAAGTAACATAAACAAACTCATGACTTTTCAATTTTATTATATATTTTAGATTACCATTAAGTAGTCTTCATACATATTGAACGAATTGAAAAGTTTTTTTGAAACAAAAAATATGACATTGGGACGGTTCGTTTGACACATTTGATTGAGGGTTAAAAATAATTAAATAGGATGAAAGCTATGGCAAGAAAAATTGATAATAAAGTAAAAATAAATAATGTAAAATTGATTATAGATAGAAAAGTGACTGTAGAAGAAGTAGCTTATAAATTAGGTGTTAGTACTAATAATGTTCGTCATTGGTTAAAGGTGTATATCGGAAATCAGAAAAAGAAAAGAATGAGATTGATTGCGGGAATAGCATTATTACTTATTATTAGTGTTCCAATCATTCTTTTTACCATATTTCATAATAAAACAAAACCGGTGTCAGAACCTGTTGTACAAGACAAAGTGGCAGAAGAAACCACTGATGTAAAAACAAATACTGATAAAAAATCTATCTACAACGGTATGGGAAAAGTTTTTATCGATCCTGGTCATGGATTTTCTGATTCCGGTACTGAAGCACCTGAAGAATTTGGATTCAAGTTAACAGAAAGTGAAGTCGTTTTGAAGATTTCAAAAAGGGTAGTTGAGATTCTAGAAGCTAATGATTATGACGTAGTAATGTCAAGAACTGAGAATTATGATGAGAAGCAAGAAGACAAGCTTTATAAAATATCCTTAACCGAAAGAGTAAGATTAGCTAAGGAAAGTAAGGCTGATGTATTTATATCATTACATATAAACGCTTATGAAGAATCTAATAATGTTAATGGATATGATTTGTATTACTGCGAAAAAGATGATAAATATAATGAAGAAGCAGAAAAATTCGCTAATAAAATAACTGATAAATTCATTAAAAAAACAGGAATAGAAAAAATAAGAGTACATAAGGAACCAAGAAGAAGTTCATATCAAGTGACAAGACAAACAACAATGCCATCTTTACTATTTGAAATGGGTTATGCTACCAATAAGGAAGATGCGAAAAGATTATTGGATGATAAATTTCTAGAAAACATAGCCATGTCTATAGCAGAGGGAATCATGGGATATTTAACTGAAATATACTCTATGTAATTATACAATTTAATAAGAATATTACTGGTTTAATATATACATAAACAAGGATGACTCTACAAACAAGCGATATGTTTCGTTGATTCTTATATAGAATAAAGGTTATCCTTGTTTTTTCGTAACAAAATCTTAATCATATTTTAATGTTATTTATGTAAAATCTTAATTTAATTCCTGTAGAATTTAAGATGATTTGTTATAAAATTAGCTGAAATAAGCATTTATTTGGTAAAAATAATATATAAATTATAAAATTGAATGACAATGATAAAAATATGTATATATTGACGATACTTTAGTGGATATATACATTTTGAGGTAGTATATTAGAAAGAAGGTAAAAACATGGAAATTAATGAAAGTACCATAAAGGATTGTAAACTTAAGGTACATAATGTGGAAAAAGAAATAGCTAAAGGAATAATTGGACAAGAAAATATAATTAGACAAGTTCTTTTAGGAGTGCTGACTGGTGGAAATATTTTGCTTGAAGGTGTACCAGGGCTTGGAAAAACACAACTTGTCAAGACTTTAGCTAAGGTTATGAATCTGTCCTTTTCAAGAATTCAATTTACACCTGATTTGATGCCAGCTGATGTTGTTGGTACTAATATGTATGTGGAAGATAATCATGGAAAAGGACATTTTGAATATCAAAAAGGACCTGTATTCGCTAATTTATTACTAGCTGATGAAATCAACAGGGCTACACCAAAGACTCAATCAGCTATGTTAGAGGCAATGCAGGAGATGACAGTAACAGTTGGTAACAATACTTATGAATTGCCACAGCCATTTATGGTGCTTGCAACACAGAATCCAATTGAGATGGAAGGGACTTATCCTTTGCCAGAAGCACAATTAGATAGATTCATGTTCAAAGTATTAGTTGAATTTCCTAATCTAGATGAATTATCCAGAATAATGGATTTAACTGTAGACTGTATTGGTAATGAACCAGAGAAAATAATATCAAGTAGTGATATACTTAACATGAGGAAAATAATAAATGATATACCTGTTGCGAAATATGTTAAAGAATATGCATTAAGATTAGTAGTAGCAACCCATAGTGAATTACCTGATGCACCTGAAATAGCAAGGAAGTATCTTAAATATGGAGCAAGTCCACGTGCAGCACAAGCTATTCTAAAATCAGCTAAAGCAAATGCGCTACTTGAAGGAAGGTACAATGTATCTTTTGACGATATTAATTATGTTGCTCTTCCTTGTCTTAGACATCGTATTTTCTTGAACTTTGAAGCAATCAGTGATGGAATTAATAACGATGAGTTTATTAAAATGCTGATTAACGAAATAAAAGCTTAGGAAGCTGAGGAGTATTATGAACGAACAAATTTTTACATCAGACTTTATGAATAAGTTAGAAAAGTTATCTATAAGCGTAAAAAACATGGCAACATATGGTTTAGCAGGAAGCAGAAAATCAAAAGCAAAAGGTATGTCTGTAGAATTCTCTGATTATCGTGAATATGTACCTTCTGATGATTTTAGAAGAATAGATTGGAATGCTTATGGGAGGTTCAAAAAACTATATATTAAATTATTTATGGAAGAGAAAGAAGCTGTATTCAGGATTTTTATAGATAATAGCAAATCAATGTCATTTAATAATAAAAACATAACCTCTCTTCGGTTAGCTGCAGCTTTTACTTATATAACTCTAAATAATTTAGATAAAGTATTAATAAATCCTCTGATATCTAATGAAACAGGCATTTTTCTTGGACAAGGTAAAAACTCTTTTATGAAGCACATTAGTTACTTAGAAAATATTGATTTCAATAATCATGAAACCAGTTTTGCAGGACTAAAGAAAATGAATTTCAATGGTAGCGGGATTAGTATTATAATTTCTGATTTATTTACTAATGAAAATATAGAAGATGTTATAAAATTCTTAGCATTCAATAAGCAGCAGATACTGGTTTTACACATATTATCTGAGGAAGAAATGAATCCGAGAATTGATGGAAAACTAAAAATGGTAGATAGTGAAACGGGACAAGAAAAAAATCTCGTAATAACTCCAAGACTACTGAAAAAATATAAAGAGAATGTAAAAAGATTCAGTAATAATATTAATGATATATGCAGTAAATATGGTGCTACGTATGTTAATATTAAGTCAACTGATTCGATTGAAAAGATTATCTTGGAAGATTTAATAGGTACCTTTATTATGATATAAAATCTATATCATATTTAATACAAAGAGGATGTGTAATTAATATGAGGTTCAGTAATCCTTATGCTTTATGGGGTTTACTTCTGATTCCATTAGTAATTTTGATGTATATATTGAAGCAGAATTTTGAACAAAAAGAAATTTCAAGTACCTTCTTGTGGGAACTGGCTTCAAAGGAAGATGAAGTAAATACACCATGGCAAAAGTTGAAAAAAAATATACTAATGATATTACAAATAATAGTAATAATCATTATTACATTAGCATTGGCTAATCCGTATTTATATAAAAAGCAGGAAACTAACAATGTACAGATTATTGTCATGGATACTAGTGCTAGTATGAATGCAGAATACAAAGATGGGAAGACTAGATTAGATTATGCAAAGGAAATGGCAAAAGAAAAAATAGATGGATTATTAGATGGTACTCCAGTTACTATTATAACTATTGGAAACGATGTCAACATAAATGTGTCCAATGCTGTTTCCAAAGATACTATCAAAAAATCCATTAACAATATTAATCCAACCTATGGTTCTATGAAAATAGATGACAACATAGATTTTATATTCTCAATAGCCAAGAGCTATGAGGATTATGAGATATCCATAATATCTGATGAGATTAATAATAATGATAATATACACAACTATTTAGTTCAGTCAGAAGGTTCTAATGTAAGTATAGACAATATATCAACTTTCTTCTCAGAAGATTCATATGAAGTTCTTGCAAAAGTCACTAATAGATATAAAACGCCTGTAAAAATCCATTTGGACCTATATGACCAAAATGATACATGGCTAAAAGGCAGTGAGATAAACTTAGAATCATATGAAAGCAAGAATATATTATTTGATAATATCAACTGTGAAGGCAATTATATATATGGTCAAATAAAAGAAAAAGATTTAATAACAGCAGACAATAAAAGGTTTAATATATTAAATAAGAATGAGATAAAGAGAATCATTCTTGTATCAGAAGAGAATATTTTTATGGAAAAAGCAATTTTAGCATCTAATAGATACGAGTTGTATAAAACTAAGAATTCTGGTGTTACCAATGAGAAATATGATTTGTATATTTATGATAGTATAATACCTGATTCAATTCCAGATGAAGGCAATTTAATGTTTCTAAATATACCAAAGGTTGATGGATTATATGAAACTGATAGTGAAACCAGTAGTGGAATGGCAGCTTTCAGTGATGAAGATATTACGAGACATGTATTCAATGAAAATTTCATTGTGTCTGATTATAGAAAAATTTTACCTAATGAATATATAAAATCTATAGCTAATGTTGGTGAGGATAGTATTATAGCAACCGGTAATAAAAATGGTAGAAAATTTAATATTATGTCTTTTGATTTACATAATAGTGATTTTCCATTAAATATCAGTTTCCCTGTTCTTATAGATAATTTATTGGCAGATATATTAGGGAATGGTGTACAGATTGATGAGAATTATCATGCAGGAGAAAATATTTCTTTTGAACCTTTAAGTACTACTGAAAAAGCTTTTATATCTGATCCAAAAAATAATAAAGCTGAATTGGATGTGAATTTCCCTATAACTTATTATGATGATACTAAGGAATTGGGTGTGTATGAATTGATACAAGAGAATAATGAAAAAGAACAAAAGACAGATTATATAACTATAAATTATAATACTGATTCAGAATCAACTATTAAAGAGTATTCTGATGAGCTTGATGATAATGTATCAAATAAAATAGTCACAAGAAGCCGTAAAAAGACTGATTTCATGAGCCTGTTTATCATTCTTGCTATAATTGTTATGTTATATGAATGGAAAAAATATGTTATTGGCTAGAGGTGTAATTTATGAGGGTAGAGTTTGGAAGAACATGGATTTTGTTATTATTTCCAATATTGGTGTTTATAATATTTAGAATATCAAAGAATTATTATAGCAATAATTTTAAAAAGTATTTGACAGCGGTAACTAGATGTATAGTAATACTGTTTTTAATATTATCTTTAGCTGATATTTCTATTGTTAATACATCAAAAGAAACATCAACAATTTTCTTATCAGATGTATCAGAAAGTGTGTCAGAGAATAAAGAAGAAATTAAAGAATTTATTAGAAATGCTATAAAAGATAAAGGAAAAAATGATAGAGTTGGTTCAGTAATATTTGGAAAAGATGCTTCTTTGGATGTTAGTATTACTAAAGATTTCACATCAGATATATTAGAAACAGATGTTAATAAGTCTTATACTGACATTGAACAGGGTATCCTCAAAAGTATAGCATTAATTCCAAGGGACACAAATAAAAGAATTGTTTTATTAACAGATGGTAAAGAAAACAAAGGAAAAACAGAGAAATTAATTCAATCAATAAAAGATCAAGAAATTGAAATCAAAGTGAAGACCTTAGAATCAAAAGCTGCCAATGAGGTATATATTGATAATTTTTATGTTCCTCAAAAGGTAAATCTAGGAGAACAATTTCAGATTAACATGGATGTATTTTCTACCACCCATACTAATGCTAAGATAACTGTTATAGCTGATGGTGAAAAAATTATTACAGACAATATTAATCTTAGAAAAGGTTCCAATAATTATGTGTTAAAAGATACTGCAAAAAAGATGGGATTTGTAAGTTATGAGTTATTGATTGAACCTGAAGATGATAGATTGACAGTTAATAATACATACTCGGCGTTTACATTTGTTAAAAGCAGTCCAAAAGTACTTATAGTATATGATCAGGAAAAAGATGCTGAACAGATAGAGAAAATAACTAAGAGTATAGGACTAAACTATGATAAGATTAAAAGTGTACAAGTACCTGTTAATTTAGAGAATATGTTAAGATATAAGAGCATAATTCTATGTAATGTATCAGCAGATAATTTGAGTGAAGATTTTTTGAACAATATAGAATACTATGTTAAAGATTTCGGTGGAGGATTAGTTACTATTGGTGGTGAAAATTCTTACGCACTTGGTGGTTACTATAAGACTCCACTTGAAACAGTATTACCTGTTAACATGCATATGCGTGGTATAAAGGATAAACCTAATATGGCAATGATGCTTGTTATTGATAAATCAGGTAGTATGTCCGGTAGAAATCTAAGACTTGCCAAAGAAGCTGCTATGCGAACGGTTGAAGTATTGGAAGACAATGATGAAATTGGAGTAATAGCATTTGATGATAAACCTTACGAGATAGTCCAGTTACAAAAAGCTGAAGATAGAGATACTATCAATGAAAGTATCCTTAACATCAACGAAGGCGGAGGCACATCTATATTACCTGCTTTGAAAGACGCTTATAATAAGCTAAGTGAGAGTAAGGCTGAGATAAAGCATATTGTCTTGCTGACCGACGGACAAGCTGAACAAACAGGATATGAACCATTACTTGCTAATATGAATAACAATAAAATTACATTATCAACAGTAGGGGTTGGTGATGGAGCGGATACTAAGCTGTTATCATATTTAGCTGCTTCTGGCAATGGAAGAAATTATTTTACGAAAGATGGAAGGAATATACCTAGAATATTTGCTAAAGAAGCTTTTATGGCAACAAGGACATATCTTAACAATATAACATTTACACCAATAATGAACTCTTATCATAATATTCTAGCAGATATATATGATGAAGGATTACCCAAGTTGCAAGGATATATTGGGACTTCACCAAAGGATGCTGCGACAGTATTGCTGTCTAGCCCTGTAAATGATCCAATATTATCAGTTTGGCAGTATGGTCTGGGTAGAACTGCTGCTTGGTGTTCTGATTTGTCAGGTGAGTGGAGTGCACTTTACAATACTTGGGATAAGAATAATGTTTTCTGGCAGAATATTATCAATTATACTATTGAAAATTATTCTGATGAACCAATAGAGATCAATAGTACTTATGAAAATGGTGAAGTAAATATTACTCTTAATTCTTCTAACAAAGATTATTTATTAGATTCAACAGTACAAATGAAATCACCATCCAATAAATTAGTTAATGTTAATCTAGAACCAGTTAGAAAGGGAGTATATAAAGGAAAATTTATTCCAGACGAAGTAGGTTCTTACATGATGAAGGGAATTCAAAAAGATGGCGATGAAATTGTAGGTACTGGCTTAAGTGGCATCACTATACCTTATTCTGAAGAATATAAATTGATAGATAATAATAGTTTCATGGATTTTGTAGAAAAAATAGGAGGTAAGGTTATTAATGATCCTGATGAAGTATTCAGTGAAATTGATAATAAGGTGAAAACAAGCAAAAACATATCTAACATCTTATTAATAATTGTACTTATACTATGGATTGTTGATATAGCACTTAGAAGATTTAATATTGCATCAAAAATTAGTAAAATAACTATACCTTTTAAAAGACTAATGAGACTACTGGATAATAAAAAGGTTAAAGAAAACAAATCCCTTAAAGATAATATTGAAGATAATAAAAGTAACATTAAAAATGAAGAGAGATCATTGAATGAAAAAGAAATGAAGAATGGAAAAGACACCAAGAAGGATAAACCAAGAAATAACAAAACCAACAAATCTAATAAAGACAAGAAACCTAACTTGCTGGATACTTCAGAGTTACTTGGCAATACCAAAAGGAAACGATAGGGGAGAATGATGATGAAGAGGATAATAAGATTAATAGTATGTACGTTCTTGATTTTTATATCTGTAGAAGTTAATATTGAAACATGGGCTGAAGAATATAGAGATTTTGAGGTTGATGTAAACTATGGGTATGACAATATTTTTAAGTATAATGAGTACTTGCCTGTATCTGTTCATGTAAAAAATAATATAGATGATTTTGATGGCGATGTAGTATTACGTTATCATGTTAACAATAATAGTGATGGTGAATTAACCCAACGAGTTACCATAGAGAAGAATAATTCGAAAGTAATGAAATTTGTGATACCAAAGATTAGTGAAGAATTATCAATCATGAAAATAATATTTCGAAAAGATAACAAAGTCATATATGAGGAAAAGCTAACTATACCCTATACTCAGGGAATCTACAATAACCTAATGTTAGGGATTCTTACAGATGATTTTGATGAACTTAGTTATATTAATTCATCAAATGATTACGTAAAGGTTGAACTTAATGAACATAATTTTCCAAGTAATACTTTTGCCAGCAAGATTTTGGATATAATAGTTATTAACAATTTTGATTTATCCAAATTAAGTCAAGACCAACTGGATATATTGAAAAAATGGGTAAATGATGGTGGACATCTAGTAATTGGTTCTGGAGTCAATTATTCTAAGACTTTAACACTTTTACAAGATTTCATAGGAATCGATATGATTGATGGTGTCAAAGAAATTGATAGTGATATTCTGTATGATTATGTAGCAGAAGAAGCTAAAACAGATGATCACTCTTTACTAAGTATAGCATTAATTAATAGTGACAAATTGAAAAGTACAATTATAAGTGGGGATAACCATATAGTCTATAATATGAACAAAGGTAAAGGTAGGATTGATTTATTTACATTTGATTTGGGAATGGAACCAATGAAATCTTTTACACATAATAATAAATTTTTTGAGAAGTACTTTAAACAAGAATTTGAAGATATGAAAATTCTATTATCCAATAGCTATTATAATTATAATCGTACAAATAGTTTCTTAAATGTAATACCAGGACTTAAATTTCCTTCGTTGTGGTCAATAATAATAATAATTGGTATATACATTATATTGATTGGACCTGTTCTATACTTAGTGCTTAAGCGTAGGAAGAAAAGACATTTAATGTGGATTATGGTACCTGTAATATCTATAGTTTTTGTTGGTATCATGTATATTAGTGGTATGAACACTAGGCTTAAAGAACCAGTGACTCAAGTTGTCAACATATTGAATTTCTCTGAAAAAGGTGGTTCTTATAATAGCTTCGGAACTGTATTGAATACAGATAAATCAAAGCTGGATATAAAGTCCAATGATAGTCTATATATGATTCCATTAGAAAGCTATGACTATTATTCATTTAACCAGTCAAAAAATATGGGTATAAAAAATTATGAAGATTTTCCTGTAAGTTTCAACTGGAAATCTGGTCTTGAACCATCAATAGAATATTATAATTCTGATGTGTTCAGTAATAATAACTTTGAATTAGAGACTTCAAAGAATATTCCAGTGGAGAATAAGATTCAATTGGACTTATTATCTGAAGGAACTAAAATAATAGGTTCTATAACTAACAATTACGATTTTGGATTAAAAAATTGTGTAATATATTTTAAAAACAAAGTATATTTGATAGATGATCTGGGAACTAATGAAACAAAAAATATAGAAGACATGAAGACTAGGAATTATGAGTATTTTAGAGAATATTATTGGGATATTATTGATAGTATTGATAGCTCCTCCAATTTCAAAGAAAAAAATGATAGATACCAAGATTGCAGGATGACTGATTTTAATATGTATACTTATGAAGCGATAAATACTGAAGAAGCTATTTTTGTTGGATGGACAGATCAGAAATTCACTAATGGATTTCAAGTCAACGGTAAAAAAACTAAGAACTTTGAAAAGTCTATGATAAGTGTTATTGATACAGTTAACTATGTTAAAGGTTCTAATATCGTTCTTGAATTTGGTTCAGTCAGACCTTATATAAATAATTCACTCAGTAATAAAGTCATATACAGTCGTGACAAAGAGTTCAGCTATTATTATAAATTACCAACTGAAACAATAGATATTAATAAGATAAAATTCAGAAGAATAGCAAATATGAAAAATAAATATACTGAAGCTAAATTTTATATTGTTGGTACTGATAATGAAACATACCAAGAGTTTGATGATACTATTACTATAGAGGCTGAAGAGTTGGATAAATATATTAATAATAATGGAGAATTATTAATGGCAGTCATTCTATCTGAAGATGAAGGAGAAGTTGACATTCCTGAAATATATAT
The DNA here is from genome assembly GCF_018141425.1 of Vallitalea guaymasensis. Classification (NCBI taxonomy): domain Bacteria; kingdom Bacillati; phylum Bacillota; class Clostridia; order Lachnospirales; family Vallitaleaceae; genus Vallitalea; species Vallitalea guaymasensis. The sequence goes on along the minus strand of NZ_CP058561.1, from coordinate 5,488,709 downwards.
AGAAGGGATTGGGAAATAATGTTAGAGATTAGAGGACTAAAGAAAAACTATAAAAAATTTACTGCTTTAAAAGGTATAGATTTAAAAGTGGAAAAAGGAGAGATATTTGGATTTATAGGTCCAAATGGTGCTGGTAAGACAACGACAATGAAAATTGCATGTGGACTTTTGAGTCCTACTTCTGGTGAAGTGTATGTCAATGGTATCAATGCTTTACAGAATATAAGGAGAGCTAAACAGTATATTGGTTACATGCCGGATTTCTTTGGAGTATATGATAATCTTAAGGTTACTGAGTATTTAGAATTCTATTCTTCAATTTATGGTATCAAAGGTAACGAGAGAAACAAAATGATTGAAGACCTACTAGAACTTGTTAGTCTAACTGATAAAGCAGATTTTTTTGTTGATAGCTTGTCAAGAGGTATGAAGCAAAAACTTTGTTTGGCAAGATGTCTGGTTCATAATCCTGAACTATTAGTTTTAGATGAACCTGCTTCTGGTATGGACCCTAGAGCTAGAGCAGATCTGAAAAGAATATTATGTACACTTATAGATATGGGAAAAACAGTTATCATCAGTTCACATATTTTATCTGAATTATCAGAAGTATGTACTTCCATAGGTATTATTAATAATGGAGAAATTGTTATTAGTGGAAATGTTGAAGAAGTAACAAACAAAGTATACAATAACAAGGTATTAGAGATTGAAGTCAGTGATTCTCCAGATAAGGCTGAGACAGTATTGAAGGAGATTGATTTTGTTCAAGATATCAATCCTATCGGAAACAAATTAGAAGTTTCCATTAATGGAGATAATGAGCAAATTAAGAAATTACTTAAGCTACTAGTTATAAGAGATGTTCCAATAATTACACTTAACAAGAAAACGCAAAACCTTGAAGACATATTCTTGAAAGTAACTAAAGAAGCTTAAATATTAATAATATCTATTTGGAAGGAATGAAATTATGAAATCAATTATACTAAAAGAAGCTAAGATAAAAATGAGAAGTTGGAAAAGTGTTGGTATGATAGTATCTTATGTTGCATTATTAGCATTTGGTGTTATTGTAATGTTAAGTAGTACTTTATACAGCGTATATAATAATAATCTAAGTGAAAATTATAGAAATATATATATGACAATTACTATTATACAGGTTTTAATGATATCTTTTATAGTACCAATCATTGCTTCAGGTTCAATATCTCAGGAAAGGGAAAAACAAACTTTGGATATACTTCTTAGTACTAATATGAGACCTATATCCATAATAATGGGAAAATTAATGACAACAGTAAGTGTTGTACTATTGTTAATAGTCACATCTTTACCTATTTTTTCGTTCATATTCTTGTTTGGAGGACTAAATATAACATCAATCTTGAGTATGGTAGCATTTTTTATAATCATCTCATTCTTTTTTGGTTCTCTAGGAGTGTTTTTTTCAACACTATTCAAGAAGACATTAACATCAATAGTACTAACATTCTTAGTTATGATGTTTTTGACTATAGGAACAATGCTGATACCTGTAATCTATACATATATGACAAGGGATTATTCTTATTTTGAGAATAATACTTTTTTCCTTTATTATATTAATCCAGGTATAACATTCTGGGCAGTATTATTACAGCAATTTGGTGGGATAGACAGGCTCACTGGTTACTTGAATGGGGTGACATTAAATGACAATATTACAATTATAAGTTGTTGTTTATATGTACTATTATCTGTAGGATTAAATTTCGCTTCAGCATATATCCTTAATCCTATAAAAAAGAAAAAAGGTATAGAAGAGGTCAGCTATGATTGATATTAATGAAAATATAATTAGTATTATCAAGAAAGTCAGAAGAAAAATTATATTTAAGATGTTAATAGAAAATGTTCTATTGAGCTTTACTGGTGGAGTTATTGCATGTATTGTACTTGCAATAATAGCTCATTTTACACCAATAACGTTTATATATATAAAATCAGCTTATATATTGATTTTTAGTATATTAATAGGAATGGTATACTCCATATTCAATATACCAGATAATAATTACACAGCAAAAATTATAGATGAAAAAGGTTTGAAAGAAAGGACAATAACTGCTCTTGAATTAATGGAAAGTAACAATCCATATGCAAAAATTGAGATAGAAGATGCTTATTCACATTTAAGGAAAATAAACTATAAAAAAATAATTTCCTTAAAACCTCCGACCAAAAAATTTGTGATGAGTGTGTCAATGGTTACTATTTTAATTATAATATTGGCAATTCCTAATAGGCATAGAAATATTGTGGAACAAAAAGAACGAATGTATATTGTTAAAGAAGAAGAGAAAGATGAAAGAGAGAAAATCAAGAAAGAAATAAAGAAAGATGTCTTTTTAACTGAGAAGGATAAAAAAGAACTTGAAAAAGAAATAGCAAAGCTTAATAAAGAGATATCAAATATTAATGATGAAAAAGAGTATAAGAAACAAGCTGAATCAAATAAAAAAATCATAGAGCACAAAAAAAATAAAGCCAAGGAAGAGAATTTTGAAAAATTAGCTAAGAAGATGTTGGGGAATAATAATTTACAGGAATTAGGAAAGGCTCTCAGTGATAAAGAATTTGATAAAGCCAAAGAAGAAATAGATAAATTGATTGAAGAAGCGAAAAAAATGAGTGATAAAGAATATAATGATATGCTTGCTGGTTTATCAGATAAGTTGGCAGGACTTGACATCAATCAATTACAAGAGGCTCTAGGTGATCTGGCTAATGAAATGGAAATGACAAACATAACACTGTCAAATAGCCAATATGCTTCCTCTAATAGCAATAATAGTAATTCAGGTAAATCTCAAAATAATAATCAAAGTTCTGGTACAGGGTCTAATAGTGGGCAGAATGGACAAGGGAGTGGACAGGGTAACTCACAAGGCAACGGACAGGGTAGCGGACAAGGGAATCAACAAGGTAATGGACAAGGTAACGGAAATGGTAATGGAAAAGGACAGGGAAGAGGTAAAGGAAGTGCCAATTCCGAAACAGATAATGAATCTATAGATGCTTCTACAGAGGATAAGAATATTAATGGTAAACGTGGAAATAAAGATGATTCCCAGATTCAAATGACAAAAGAAGGAATATCCATAGGAGGAGAGAAAGTGCCATATGTTCAGGTAATTGGTGAATATGAGAGTAAAGCCTATGAATCAATGAATACATCAGATATTCCTAAAGGAATGCAAGAAGTAGTAAAAGAATATTTTTCAGGACTTAATTGAGTTATATAAAATAATTGACACCAAGTATGTCAATTATTTTTTTTTGCCTTTTATATCATATTTTTATAAATTATTCTACTTTATTGTAAATACAAAATTTCTTTTTTTTAGTATACTTCTTTTAAGCAATACACATATAACATTTTAAGGAGGTTGAAATGTGAAAGATATACTGGAATTTTCAGGTATAACAAAATACTTTCCTGGAGTTAAAGCGTTGGATAATGTAAGTTTTAAAGCCAACAGTGGAGAAGTACTTGCATTTCTTGGAGAAAATGGAGCTGGTAAATCAACTCTTTTAAAAATTTTGAATGGTGATTTTCAGCCTACTAGTGGCAAATACATATTAAATGGAGAAGCGAAACATTTTAAATCACCAAAAGAAGCCATAGATGAAGGTATAAGCATCATATACCAAGAGCGTCAAATTGTACTGGATATAAGTGTTGCAGAAAATATATTTCTAGGACAGCAGCCAATCAAGAAAAACGGATTGATTGATTATAAAAAATTATACCAAGATGCTAAAAAAATAATTGATGAATTTGGTCTAAATATAGACCCAAGAGCAAAAGTTAGAAATATCAGTATTGCACATCAACAAATGGTTGAAATAATGAAGGCATATAGCCGAGATCTTAAGGTCATTGCATTTGATGAACCCACTGCTAGTTTATCTGATAGTGAGATAGAAATCCTTTTTGAAATAATCAATAAGCTGAAAAAAGAGAATAAGATAATTATTTATGTCTCGCACAGAATGAAAGAACTTGAAAGAATAGCAGACAAAGTAGTCGTATTCAAAGATGGTAAATTCGTAGATCTAGTTAAACGAAATGATGTGACTAATAACGATTTGATTACTATGATGGTAGGAAGAGATCTAGGAGATATATTTAACGAATTGGATAGAAGTAAAAGTTACGGAGATACAATATTAGAGGTCAATAAACTGACAACTAACGATGTAAGTGATGTATCTTTCTCTCTAAGGGAAGGAGAAATACTTGGATTCGCAGGACTTGTGGGTGCTGGAAGAACGGAAGTAATGAGAGCTATTTTTGGAGCTGACAAAGTTAATAGCGGGAAAATCATGTTGGAGAATAAAGAAGTCAATAGTAAATCACCAAAACAAGCTATCAAGAAAGGTATTGTTCTATGTCCAGAGGATAGAAAACTTCAAGGTATTCTACCTAACTTGTCTGTAGGATATAACATCAGTATTGCAGTACTTGATAATATTATAAATAAAATTGGCTTTATCAATAATAAAAAGGAAAATGTTCTAGTTAAGGATAGTATTAATACTTTTAATATTAAAACTCCTAATGCCACTAAGAAGATTGTTGAATTAAGTGGTGGTAATCAGCAAAAAGCTATTGTTGCCAGATGGTTGGCGACTAATCCAAAGGTACTCATATTAGATGAACCTACCAAAGGTATTGATGTAGGTGCAAAAGCAGAATTTTATAAACTAATATGTGATTGTGCTAAAAATGGTATGGGTGTCATTCTGATATCTTCTGAACTTCCAGAAGTAATAGGATTAAGTGACAGGATTATCGTTATGAAAGATGGATATATAACAGGTGAAGTAATGAGAGAAGAGGCGACAGAAGAAAAAATTCTTGCCTATGCGATGTTAGAAGGAGAGGTTAATTAAAATGAATAAACAAAAATTAAAGACATTAAGAGAAAAGATACCTAGCGATAGAATAGGATTATTGATAGCATTAATAGTTATGATTGCAGTATTTTCTTTCTTCAACAAACATTTCTTTTCGTATAAAAATATGATAAATATACTTATTGCAGCTTCTTTGACAGGATTGGTTGCAGTAGGTGAAACATATTTGGTTATTGCAGGGTTAGTTGACTTATCTGCAGGTTCAGTAGCTGCATTTGGTAGTGTTTTGGCTGCAGTAGTTCTAAGTTCAACAGGTAATGTTTTTGTTACAGTGTTAATTGTTGTGCTTGCAGGAATACTAATTGGTATTTTTAATGCTGTTACAGTCAATTCTTTGAAATTAGAACCATTCATTGCAACTCTTGCATCAATGTCTATAGTTAGAGGTTTAGCATATATAATATGTAATGGAAAACCTGTCTTCATAACTAATAATAGTTTTCTTAAGTTAGGAAGCCAAAGGATATTCGGTATTCCAGTACCAGTTATAATATTAATAATTTCTTTTATAATATTTGGTATTATTTTATCAAAAACTAGATTCGGAAGAAGTATTTATGTCGTTGGAGGTAACAAAGAAGCTGCTAGATTAGCTGGATTAAACCCTAAAAGAATTACTTTGATTCTATATATGGTTAATGGAGCATTAGCTGCATTAGGAGGGGCTTTACTAGCTGCTAGAATGAATTCAGGGCAACCTGCAGCAAGTGTAGGTTTGGAATTTGATGCTATCACAGCAGCTGTATTAGGTGGAACAGCATTCTCTGGTGGAGTGGGAACAATTTTCGGTACTGTCCTAGGTGTATTTATACTACAAGGATTCAACACGGGTCTTATAATGTTGAATGTACCAACTTTCTGGCAGTATGTAGCAAGAGGTTTATTGTTATTGATTGCATTGACATTCGACTTCCTTAGAAAGAGAAGAAGAGATAAAAAGATATTAGAGAGCAGCATGGCAAATAGTTAATAATCATGTGATATAGATAAGGAGGTATATGCAATGAACAGAAGAGAGAATCTATTATCACTACTTAAAAGACAAGGGTATGATGAAGTACCTGTAGAATTTCTTTTATGTCCAGATTTAGAGAAATTATTCAGGAAGAAAACTGATTACATAGGGAATTACATGGAATATTTCAACATGCCTTGGAAGTATGTAGATGATATGAAACTTATTGATAATGATACTGATAAATACTTGAAGTATTTTGATTCATTGAAACCAGGCTCCAAGATTGATTATTGGGGTGTTGGACATGAACCAGGTAGTGAAGCAGCAAAGCATATGACATATATGAGAAATCCTCTAAAGCAAATAACTAGTATGGAAGAACTTGAGAATTATCCATTTCCTGACTTTTCATCTGCTAATAATGACCACCAAAAAAAGCAGGTTGAACAGATTCGCGAAGCAGGTCTAGCAGCTGTTGGTAATATGCAGATGACCATATGGGAAGCTTCTTGGTATATAAGAGGTATGGAAGAATTAATGATGGATATGATGTTTGAAGATGAGAAAGCAGTTTATCTCTTGGATAAGATATCTGAAATCAATCTAATAAGAGCAAAGTCATTTGTAAATGCTGGAGTAGATATTTTGTTTATCGGTGATGATATAGGAATGCAGAGAAGTATCATGATGAGTGAAGATTTGTATGTGACTTGGCTAAAACCAAGACTAAAGAATTTAATCAGTGAAGTGAAAAAGATTAATAAAGATCTTATTGTTTTTTATCATTCTTGTGGTTTCATAACTCCTTTTATACCACATCTAATAGATGCAGGAGTTGATGTACTTAATCCAATTCAGCCTGAATGTATGGACTTCAAGGATATCCATTCAGAGTTTGGAGATAAATTATCTTTCCATGGTACAATAGGTACACAATCTACGATGCCATTTGGTACTCCAGAGGATGTTAGAAAGGAGGTATTCAGAAATCTTGAGATAGCAGGAGATAAAGGTGGATTATTGGTAGCACCAACACATCTGTTGGAGCCTGAAGTACCTTGGGAGAATATAATTGCTTATGTACAGGCTTGTAAAGATTTTTTGAAATAGATAGTAGAAAATAGTAAATATATGTATAATATAAAAAAGTGGAGGTATTTATTATGAAGAAAATATTAAGTTTGTTAATAGCTACAACATTGATGATTAGTTTATTTGTTGGATGTTCTAAGGATGAAAAAAATGATACAAAGAAAGATGATAATAAACCAGTAGCTGAAAAGAATGATGATAAAAAAGAAGCTGACAAGAAAGATGATAAAGACGATAAAATAGTTATAGCAGGAATCTACAAAGCCGGTGACCAGGTTTGGTTTATAGATGAAGGTGCAGCTGCGGAAGAAATGTGTAAAAAAATGGGTGTAGATGAATTCATTTATATTGATGCAAAAATGAATCCAGAAACATATCTACAAGCTATTGATAATGTCATTGCTCAGGAAGTAGATGGAGTTCTGACATGTATACCGGATCAGCAACTAAGTCAAGTAACTGTAAACAAATTGAAAGAAGCAGGTATTCCTGTTATTGCAGCTGATGATGCATTACAAGATGAAGATGGTAACAAATTAGCACCATGGGTAGGTATTAGCGCTTACAATATCGGAGCAGCTAATGGTGAATGGATGGCTAAGTATGCAATAGATAATGGACTAGATAAAGATGAAGAAGCAGGATTACTTCTTTTGACTATGGATACTGTATCTAGTTGTGTTCCTAGAACTGAAGGAGAGTATGACAAATTCACTGAGAATATTTCTGATTTCCCTGAAGACAAGATTTACCGTGCAGATTATAATGGTGAGACTGATAAAGGATTTGCAGCAGCTTCAAGTGTAATCACAGCTAATCCTCAAATCAAGAAATGGATGGTAATGGCAGCTAATGACGAAGGAGCTGTTGGTGGAGTTAGAGCTTTAGAGCAAGCAGGTTTGGACAAAGACTCTTGTGTAATAGGTTTAGGTGCATATCTAGCAAAAGGTGAATTCAAGAAAGAGTATTCTGCTATGAAAGCAGCTACATATTTTTCAGCACAGGCTGTTGGTGGTGATTCTGCAAAATTCTTAATTGACCATATAAAAAATGGTACAGAAATACCTATGGAACACGCAGTTGACGCTATAATAGTAACCAAAGATAATTATAAAGAGGTTATGGGTAAATATGCAGAGTAAAATGTGCTAATAATGGTATTTTTTATAACGGGTGTTCATCACCCGTTTTTTTGAATTATGTGGTATAATATGTTTATTAACCTATGATTCATTATTACTAATTAAGAATGGAGCACATAATATTGAAAATAAAATTAGTCAATTTATATAGGAATAGTAGTATTCTCTATAAGATAATGTTCAATTATATTATTATAATATTACTTACTGTTATAACTTTAAGTTGGTTAAATTTTAATAGAGTCAGTAAATCTCTTGAAGAAGTTACTAATGACCATACTTTACAGATGGTTAAACAAGTACAAAATAGTATTGAGTTCTATATAAGTAATATGGAAAAAACAATAAATTATATTTCTAATGATAAATCTCTTCTACAATATGTAAATCAAAGCTATACCACTGATGGTGAAAAGAAAATATTAGAAGATGATATTCTCTATCTATTTAACAATTATTCAAAAACGGAATTGGATATTTCTGGTATATTATTTATTGATACTTATGGCAATTATATCAGTAATAATATGAAAAAGATTGAAACCACTCCTCTTAATAATGATTTCTGGTATAAAAAAGCTGTTGATAACCCTAACGAAATACATTTATTCAGTAAACCCATTGGAAGAAATGTGAGAAGTATATATGATTATTATAGTGCGGATAATGTTATATCAATTGTAAAAGCAGTCAAAGATTCAAAAGAGAACTTCAAAGGAGTTATTATGATTGATATGAAATTATCAGTAGTTGAGGATATTATTGATAATGTAGTGTTAGGAAAAAGTGGTTTTCTATATGTAGCGGATAACAAAGGAGACGTAGTATATGCTCCAGTCAATAAAATAGTTTATAGAATACATCCTTCCATAACACAAGACATGCAGCCACAAAATAATCTACATACGATAGATAATAAAAATTATCAGATTCTAAAAAATTATTCTAACTATACCGGATACAATGTCATAGGCATATTTCCTACAGATGAAACAATGAGTATAATCATTGAGGTCATCATGTATATAATTCTATATGGTATTTTAATAATAATCCTTGCAATCATTCTATCAGGCTTAATAACAAGATCTTTAACAAAACCAATAAGTAAATTAAGAAAATTAATGGCAGAAGCTGAAAATGGACAGCTTGATGTGAGATTTGAAAGCAAGTATAATGATGAGATCGGTAAGTTAGGTAAAAGCTTCAATAAGATGATTGAATCAATAAAAAATCTTATTAATATAGTTTATATTGAACAACGAAAAAAAAGAAAAGCTGAATTAAGAGCATTTCAAGCTCAGATTAAACCTCACTTTTTATATAATACATTGGATACCATTAATTGGATGGCACAAGATTATGAGGCAGATGATATATCTGAAATAGTAACTTCCCTAACTAATCTATTCCGAATCAGTCTTAGTAAAGGTAAAGAAATAATTACGTTAAAAGATGAAATCAAACATGTTGAAAGTTACTTAACCATTCAAATGGCACGTTATGAGGATAAATTTGACTATACTATAGATTATGATGAATCATTATTGGAATCAAGAGTGATTAAACTAATAATACAACCTATTGTAGAAAATGCTATCTATCATGGTATCAAAGAATGTGAGCATAAAGGTCACATTTCCATTAAAATAATTAAAATAGATAAGAAAATATGCTTTATTATTAAAGATAATGGAATAGGGATAGATAAAGAAACAATTAATGAGATGAATGACCTGTTAAATAAAGTTAGAGACAAAACAGGCAAATATGGAATCGGTATGTTTAATGTAAATGAAAGATTGAAGTTAAGTTTTGGTGAAGATTATGGTATAAAAATAGAGAGTATCAAAGGACACGGTACTACAATTAAAATATTGCATCCAATTATACAAGATTAAAGGGAGGGCTTTTGGTGTATAAACTTTTAATTGCAGATGATGAACCTAAGATTAGACGAGGATTAAGTAAACTAAAATGGGAAGAACTTGGTGTTGAAGTTGTAGGAGAAGCTGAAAATGGTAAAGTAGCTCTACAATTAGCAAAAGAACTTAGTCCAGATATTATGTTTGTAGATATATGTATGCCTTTTATAGGAGGGTTAGAATTAATTACTCAGATAAAAGAAATCTTACCTAACTGTATAATAATAATCATATCAGGTTATGATGAATTTGAATATGCGAAAAAAGCACTGACTCTTAAGATATTCGATTATGTTCTAAAACCAGTAAATAGAAAAGAATTAATGGAAACAGTAAAAAGAGCATTAGTAGCCTTGGAACAAAATCTTAAAAATAATCAATATATCAATTGGGCTAAATATCAAGTTCACAAGAATAAAAATACTATCTTACAGCAATTTTTAAGCGATTGGTTGAATGGTAGAATCTCAAGTGATAAAGTTTATAATCAACTTAATTTATTAAACATTGATTATAGCAAAATAAATCTATTATTTTTAGTTAAGCCCTTAGAAATTGAAAACAAGGATACAGTGAAATTGGAAAGGGATCTATTGAATTTTTGCTTAGAAAATATTTTACAAGAAATATTAGCTGAATATAATCAAGCATTGATTTTTCATGAAAACGATGTTGTGGTAGTACTATTACCTATGACACAGGAAGATGAGATATTAAATATTGAAAAGAGTATCAAGATGACTATTAGTAAATATCTAGGTAGAGAAGTAGTGACACTTTATCAAAAACTTAATGATGATTTTCTGGAGTTACCAGATTATTATAAAAATCTGTATAAACAACTTATTGCAAATATTGAATATACACCTATAGTTCAGCTGGCAAAATGTTATATAGAAAAAAAATATTATGACCAAGATTTAAGTCTGATTGAAGTTTCAAAAGAACTTAATGTAAGTGCAGCTTATCTAAGCAGGTTAATAAAAAAAGAGACTGGGATGTCTTTTAAAGAATATTTAACTAAAATACGTATCAGTAAAGCAATTGATTTCATGAATAACCCAACGATAAAGTTATATGAGATTGCTGAGAATGTTGGATATAGCACACAGCATTATTTCAGTTCAGCATTCAAAAAAATAACTGGGGTTTCACCTACTGTTTATAGACATGGGAAGGATGAAGGCATTTGAAAAGATTAAAATTCAGTTATCACATTTTAATATTGATACCTATAATCATAATTGCATTTTTTATAATCAATTCTTTGACAAGTAAGAGTTCTAAAGATCCTCAGATTGATTATTTAATTGGAATGTCGCATCCTAATCTAAGTGAAGAATGGCAAATACTGGTTAATGAACAAATGAAAAATGAAGCAGAAAAAATAGATAACCTTAGTGTTATATTCACTAATGCTGGTTCTAGCACATATAAACAAGTAAAAGATATAAATATGTTAATGGATTATGGCATTGATCTGCTTATTATTACTGTAAATGATGCTAATGTTCTAGGACCATTAATAAGTGAAATAAATAAAAAAATTCCAGTCATAGTTTTAGATAGAGATGTGAGTAATTATGATTTTACTCTGTATATTGGTCCTGACTATTATTCTCTAGGGAAAAAAGCAGGTGAAAGAGTAGTAAGTCTTCTTGGTAAAGATGGAGGAAAGGTTATTGAAGTTAGAGGACCTATAGAAGAACCTTCAGTTGTTGAATTAAGTCATGGATTTGACTATATAATCAATCAACATCCTAATATTAATATTTTAACAAGCATTTCTAGTGAATGGTTAACAAGTCAAACAGAAGAAAGAATGAATAAACTACTGAAAAAAATTAATGATTTCGATATAGTATTTGCCCATAATAATGCTATGGCATTAGGAGCTTATTATGCGTCCAAGACCGAGAATTTAGATATTAAGCTTATTGGTGTATCAGGTTTGATGTCCAATAAATATAGAGCATACTTAGAAGAAGGAATATTGGATACAACTTTTCTATGTCCTATAGGAGGAAAAGAGTCAATTGATTATGCGATAGATATCTTGAATGGAGAAAATGATATTCCAAGAAAGATTATCCTTAATACTATACCTATAACCAAAGAAAATATGAATGGTATAGAGAGTGAGCCCATCAAGAGAGAATCTATCAAACTGGGGTATATTGACTCGTATACCTCTGATAGCTTTAATTTAGAAACTACTTATACTGCATTTGAGAAAGAAAAGATAGAGTTGATATATAGAAATATTAATTCCAATCTATCTATTAAACAGCAGCATGCGGAACAACTAGAGGCTATTAAAAAACTTATTGATAATGATGTTGACATGATTGCTATATCCCCTGTTGTTAGTTCAGGCTGGGATAAAGTGCTTAATTTAGCAAAACAAAAGAATATCCCTGTAATATTTTTAAATAATATGGTGAATTCAAAGGAGAATCTATGGACAACATATGTTGGTTCTGATTATTATGACCAAGGAAAATTAGCTGCTAGTTATCTTGTAAATAATGTTTATAATATGAAAAATGATATAGTTATAGCTGAGATAAGAGGTCATAACAAGTCTGCATCAACCATCCAGAGAACGGAAGGTTTCAATCAAGTTATTAATGGTTATTCTAGAATCAATGTAAAATATAGAGTAGATACTGATTTATCATTTGAAGAAGCATATAAACAGATGACACGTATACTAGGTGATGATAAGGTCAATGTAGTATTTACACATGAAGAAGATATATCTTATGGTGCATTGAAAGCAATTAAGGATCATGGTTTGACTATAGGAAAAGATATAATTATGGTTACGACATGTAATTCAGTTGATATATCAATGAATAATCATGATATAAGCTGTTTAGTTCAATCTTATCCTGTTACACAAAGCCAATTAATTAAAGTAGTCAGAGATTACATGAATGGTATATCACCTAAAAAGGTCATAAATAAAGATAAATTAGTTATAGAAGATAAATAATATTTCTTAATATATATAAATACAATTTTTGTTTATTGCATATTAGGAAATATTATGATATATTTGTAGGTGACAAGACACATGTAAAGTCATTTAAATGACTAAGCTATAGAAAAGGTGATATTATGAAAGAAAATTTGAAAGCAAAATTGATTGAATTGAAGAAAGAAAAGAATGCAGTCATTCTAGCCCATAATTATCAACTGGATGAAATACAAGAAGTTGCCGATTACATAGGAGATTCTTTAGCGTTATCAAAGATAGCTATGAGTGTAAAGGAAGATGTAATAGTCTTCTGCGGTGTCAAATTCATGGCTGAAACTGCAAAGATACTTTCACCTGATAAAAAAGTGATACTGCCTGTAATAGAAGCAGGATGTCCTATGGCTGATATGGTAACAGCTGAAGAATTACGTAATGTAAAAAAGGATTATCCAGAAGCTGCTGTAGTATGTTATGTCAATTCATCAGCAGAAGTAAAAGCTGAGAGTGATATATGCTGTACTTCATCAAATGCAATAAATGTTGTTGATAGCATTAAATCCGATCAAATATTATTTGTACCAGATCAAAACCTGGGATCATATGTTGCAGAGCAAATAAAGGATAAAGAAGTGATTCTGTGGCAGGGTTTTTGTATTGTACATAATAGAGTAACTAGCCAAAATCTACTACATATAAAAGAAAAATACCAATTTGCTCCTGTATTGGTACACCCTGAATGTAGACCTGAGATTGTAGAACAAGCTGATTTTATAGGTAGTACCTCAGAGATAATAAGAGAAGTCAAGAAACTAAAAGACAAAAAGATTATTATAGGAACGGAAAAAGGCATTTTATATACCCTGAAAAAACAAAATCCTGATAAAGACTTCATATTATTATCAGAGAAGTTAACTTGCATGAATATGAAAAAAACAACGCTAAAAGATGTAATTTCCTCTTTAGAAAATGAAACTAATATTATTGAGGTGGATGAGAGCGTAAGAAAAAAAGCATATGATGCTCTAAAAAAAATGATTTTATTATAGATTGTAGGTGAAAGAATGAGAGAATATATAATTCCTTTTGATACGAATAATACACCTAAAGAATATACTGATGTAGTTATAGTTGGTTGTGGGATAGCTGGGTTGTATACAGCCTTGATGTTACCTTCTGATATAGATGTTACAATAGTTGCAAAGGAACCTTATAAAGAAACAAATTCATATTTGGCTCAAGGAGGAATAGCTGCGCCTTGTGATAAGTTTAATGATACCAAAGAAATGTTTTTTAATGATACCATGGTATGTGGTAGAGGCGAATCTGATACGGAAGCTGTTAATATACTGGTTAATGAAGCCATGGATAACATAATACAGTTAGAAAAATTAGGAGTCAAATTTGATAAAGATGATAATGGATTCCTATTGGGAAAAGAAGGTGCTCATAGTGTATCAAGGATTGTCAGGTCAGGAGACTCTACAGGAAAATCTGTTATGGAAGCCCTATATCATCTGGCTAAAAGCAGAGAAAATATTAATATTAGAGAAAATATATTTGTGATAGATATACTGACATATGCTAATAAGAGTACAGGTATTCTGATATTGGATGATGGAAGGGTAAAATCAATCTTTTCAAAGTATACTATTATCAATACAGGTGGAATAGGTAATTTGTTTGAACAGACCACTAATGCCAAAGGTATTAATGGAGATGGTATTGCTATGATACTACGTGCTAACGGAATTGTCAGGAATATGTCATATCTGCAATTCCATCCCACTGTGTTTTACAATAATAGTTCTTTAAAACAAAGTTTCCTTATATCAGAAGCAGTAAGAGGCGAAGGAGCTTTATTGTATAATGAAAGAGGAGAACGTTTTATGGAGAAAGTACATCCAATGAAAGAACTGGCTCCTAGAGATATAGTTTCATTAGCCATAATGCAGCAAATCAAAAAACAAATAACACCCTGTGTATATCTGGATATAACTCATTGGAATGAAGAAGCTCTAAAATTACGTTTTCCAACCATTTTTGGATTCTGTCAAAGAAATAATATAAATATGGCAGAGAACTTAGTACCGGTTGCTCCTAGGATGCATTATTTTATGGGAGGAATAAAGGTGGATATCAACGGAAAGACTTCAATAAAAAATCTATATGCTTGTGGGGAATGTTCATGCACAGGTGTTCATGGTAAAAATAGATTAGCCAGTAACTCTCTATTAGAAGCAATAGTTTTTGGAAGAAGGATAGCAAGGAATATCAAGGAAAATATTTATGATATCATAGATAATGATAAGGATATTAGAATAGTTAATGTAGATAGTTCTTATAAAATTATGGAAGATGAGCATACAATAGCAAAATGGATGGGACAGTATTTTGGCATTGATAGGACTATTGCTAAGGTTAAGCAACTTGAAAATAAGATTAACAAGGCTTACTGTAATGCTAAAAAAACTAATATTATATGTAGGGAAGAAATTGAAAAAGTAAATATGATTTCAGTGATAAAAGCAATCATAAACGATGATCTGAATAAAAAGATAACTAAAAAAACAAACTTGAATTAATAGTTGATACATAACAAGGAGGATATAATGGTTTTACAGCATAAACTTGATGAAATAATTATTAACGCCCTAGAGGAAGATATGAATTATGGTGACATAACTACTGATACACTAATAAGTGATGACCAAAAAAGTAATGCTATATTAATTGCTAAAGACAGTGGCATTATTGCTGGATGTGAAGTGTTTTCTAGAGTTTTTTACTTGATGGATAAGGAGGTTGTAATAGATTTTCATAGAAAAGATGGAGATCTTCTTGAACAGAAAGATATTATTGCTCATATTTTTGGTCCTACAAAAAGTATACTCAAATGTGAGAGAACGGCACTTAATATAATACAAAAACTTTCAGGAATTGCTACGATGACTAATAGTTTTGTTAATAACACTAATAATATGCCTGTAAGAATTGTTGATACAAGAAAAACAACACCTGGTCTAAGGGCATTAGAAAAATATGCTGTTAGGGTAGGTGGAGGTTATAACCATAGATTTAATTTATCTGATGCAGTCATGATAAAAGACAATCACATTAAAGCTGTAGGCAGTATAAAAAAAGCTGTAGAAATTGCCAAAGCCAAAATTCCTCATACAATGAAAGTTGAAATAGAAGTAGAAAATCTAGATGGATTAAAAGAAGCTCTTAACGCAGAAGCTGATATTATAATGTTGGATAATATGACTATAGACATGATGAAAGAAGCGGTTTCCATTGCAAAAGGGAAAGCTCTATTAGAAGCCTCTGGGAATGTAGATTTAGATAGAGTAAAAGAAATAGCTGAAACTGGTGTAGATATAATATCAGTAGGTGCATTAACCCATTCAGTAAAGGCTATGGATATTAGTATGAAATTTTGCTGAGATTAGAAATTTAATAGCTATATGAATAATCAACAAAAAGCAATAGTTTCAAATGCTTTTTGTTGATTTGTAATGTTAGAGAGATTATAATGTTACTCCAGTTTTAAAGATGGATATTTCTTTGAAATAGTTTTTTTCATTGTTGACTTTTTTACCTGAGGCTACATCAATTATATAATCAATAAGATCTTCTAAAACATCTTCCATAGTCCTATCATCTATCAAGTTTCCAGCATTAAAATCAATCCAATGAGGTTTTTTATTATATAATTCTGAATTAGTGGAGATTTTAATAGTTGGTATGAAACTGCCAAAAGGTGTACCTCTACCTGTTGTGAAAATTACCATTTGACATCCACTGGAACCTAGAGCTGTGGTAGCAACTAAATCATTACCAGGTGCGGAAAGAATATTTAAACCACTTGATTTAATGATATCTCCATAATCAAGTACATCAGTTACTGGTGCATTTCCACCTTTTTGAATGCATCCCAAAGATTTATCTTCAAGTGTAGAGATACCACCTGCTTTATTACCAGGAGAAGGATTTTCATATATAGGCTGATCAAAGCTTAAGTAGTATTTTTTGTATCCATTGATTAAGTTGACCATGTCATCAAAAGTTTTTTTATTAACTGTACGATTCATTAAAATGGTTTCTGCTCCAAACATCTCAGGTACTTCAGTTAGAACAGTGGTACCTCCATTAGCCACTAGATAATCAGATAATTCGCCTACTAATGGATTAGCTGTAATTCCTGAAAGACCATCAGAACCACCACATTTCAGACCAATAGTCAAATCGGAAATGGGCATAGGCATTCTTTTGTCTTGTTTCATTGTTTCATATAATTCTTCTAAAAGGCTGACCCCTTCTTCAATTTCATCTTCAACCTCTTGAATTGTTAAAAATTTAATTCTGTTATTGTCATGTGGTAATAAGTTCTTCTTGAATTCTTCAATAGTGTTATTCTCGCATCCAAGACCTAGTACAAGTACACCACCAGCATTTGGGTGTACAGCCAAATCTCTTAATATATTTGCGGTGTTTTTATGGTCTTGACCTAATTGAGAGCAGCCAAAAGGATGTTTCCATATACATATATCATCAATTAATAGAGTATCATTGCTTTTTTTGAAAGTATTAACTATCATTTCAGCTGTTCCATTAACACATCCAACTGTTGGGATTATCCAAAGTTCATTTCTTATACCTACTTTACTATTAAATCTTTTATAACCATTAAAGGTTTTGCTCTCAACTTTTTTGTCCATAGTTACTGTAGTTGGCTCATATGAATAATTGATAGTTCCAGCTAAGTTGGTTTTCAGATTATTTATGTGTACATGAGAGCCACTGTGAATATTTTTAGTGGCTTTTCCAATAGGGTATCCATATTTAATTATATTTTCTCCTGCTGCTAATTCCTTAATAGAGATTTTATGACCTTTTGGAACATTACTTAGTAGTGTAATATTCCATTCATCTTCACACAGATTCTTGCCTTTGGGCAAATCTTTTAAAGCTACTATTACATTATCCTTTTTATTTATATGTATGAAGTCTTTCATCACAGCACCTCTTTTATAGCTTCTTGCATACCTTGTCTATCTATTATCTCAAGATAATAGGCTACCAATTCTTTTAAACCGTTAATTCGGGTTAGATCTATATCCCAATAAGCTTTATTGGATAAGATTGTAGATGCAATAATTTCGTAGGAATCTTCTTGGGAAGCCTTATAGGTATTCCAAAGATTACTGAAATTAGCTAGAATATCTTTATCATCATTAAGGGGAATGATTTCTCCATCAATATTACCTTTGTAAAAATATATTAAACTAGCTAATGAAAATACAAGTTTTTGTGGAAGTTCATTTTTATCTTCTATATATGATAATAGAGACGGTAATACCCTTGTTTTATATTTTGAAATTGAATTCAATGCTATACTTATCAAGTAGTGTTGGATATATGGATTTTTAAAACGGTCAATTACTGCATTTGCAAAATTATCTAGTTCTGCTTTGGGTAAAGATAAAGTTGGTATAATTTCATCAAAAATAGTATCTGTGATATATTGACCTATGGATTCATCCATAACACTATCTCTTACTGTTCTTAATCCATATAAGTAGGATACTGGAACTAATGAAGTATGAGCACCATTAAGTATCCTTACTTTGCGGGTTCTATATAAAGTCATATCATTCACAAATTTTACGTTCAGATTGATTAAATCAGCAGGGAATTCTTTTTTTACCCAGCTAGGGGCTTCAATAACCCAAAGATGAAAGTATTCACCTTCTACAACAAGCCTATCAATATAACCTAGTTTCTTGTTGATTTCTTCAATACGATCTCTGGGATAACCAGGTACGATACGGTCAACAAGTGTATTGCAGAATTCATTATGATTAATAATCCATTCCTTGAAGCTATCTTCCAGTTTCCAAATGTCTATTAGTTCCAGGATGATTTGTTTTAATTTGTCACCGTTACGATTAATTAGTTCACAGGGCATTATTATCATACCTTTATTGATATCTCCTTCAAAATGTTTAAAACGGTGATGAAGCCATTTCGTAAGCTTTCCAGGAAATGATTTTTGTATACCAGCATATTCATCTTCTGGTTCTAGGTAGATACCAGATTCTGTAGTATTGGATATAATAAAACGCATATCTTTATTTTTGGCTGTTTCCAAGTAATCATTATAGTCTGTGTATGGATTGATACCTCTGCTTATGGAAGATATAACCTCACATGAACTGATTTGTTTTCCTTCATTAATACCTTGTAAAAATAACGTATATAATCCATTTTGTTCATTTAGCGTAGATACAAGACCTTCTTCTATCGGTTGGACAACTACTATAGATCCATTGAATATGTCATCTTGGTTCATTTTATGTATAATCCAATCAGCAAATGCTCTTAAAAAATTACCTTCTCCAAATTGCAATACTCTCTCTTTATACTTAGTGGTACTAATTGTTTCTTTTGAAAGATTCATCAGTGGTTCCTCCTCTAATTCATTTAAGTCTATTTTAAGAGGTGATAGCAACAAATACAGCTTATATTTTGCTTTATTGATATATAAATACGCAAATATTGCTTTACTATATATATTTTATTATATATACTTATAATAAGTTTAATGTACTTAGAAGTAATATTGTATAGAATATCAGTTTGTTATTTTAATTATCATAAACTATAATGAAAAGGAATAAGAGATGTGAATAATTTTGAGATACCTATTTTATTTGATGAAAAGATATTTTATGAATTTAATAATAGCGATAGATTCTTATCTTTATCTTACAATAAGATTGCTGGCAGCAAGAGGATGTTTGTTCCTCATTTCCATACATTCTATGAAGTCTATTATCTTAAGGAAGGAAGCGCTAATTATCTGATAGAAGGTGAACTATTAAGTGTTAAAGCTGGAGATGTTTTATTGATAAAACCTTATTTGTTGCATAAGACACTTTATCCTGATAGCTCTAAGAATGTTAGATATCTGATAAGTTTTAATGAAGCTTATTTTAACTATTTGCCTGAAGATGATATTAGCTGGTTTTTGCAAATTTTTAGGCAATCTTGTCCAATAATTAGATTAGATACAGATACAAAAAGGAAATGGGATCAGAAACTACAAATAATTAAGATGGAAGCAAAGGAAAAAAGAAGTGGTTATAATTTTAGAATACATTCTATAATGCAAGAATTATTTCTTACTATTAATGATAAAGATAATTCAAAACCAATAATAAATCAAAATTTAACTACTACAGAACAAAAGATTCTTGAGGTAATAGGTTATATCCATAGTCATTATGAAGAAAAATTAACCCTACAATTACTAGCAGAAAGATTCTATATCAGTTCTTACTATTTATCTCATAGATTCAAGTATATTACTGGTTATACTTTGATTGAATATATTCAACTGATACGAATAAAAAAAGCACAGGAACTATTAGAAACAACCAAGCTAAGAACAATAGATATATGTGAAAATTGTGGATTCGGTAGCATATCACAATTCAATAGAGTTTTTAAAAAGGTGTGTGGCATATCACCTGGTAAATATAGAAGAACCATTAAATGATATGATTACTTTAATCCATTATATACTTTGGACAAGTTCAAACGAATAGAAAAGTGAATTATAACATAAATAATAAGGAGGCATTAAAATGTTATATGCGCCTGTAAATACCCTTCTTTTTTAAATGCTAAAAAGAAGGGAGAAAATGATAAAAATTGAATAATCATTTAAAAACAGATACTTTAACAATCAAAGAAATTAATAAAATGGCAATACCCCTTATATTTAATTCGGTAATTGGTATGTTAATAGGACTTATAGATACAGCTATGATAGGAAGAATATCACTAGATGCTTTTGGAGCTGTTGGATTAATTAGTACAACCATTAACAGTATTACTGGAGTGTTAGGGGCTATCGCAATAGCGTTCAATATAGCTGGAGCTAAAAACAAAGGTGAAGGAAATACTAAAGGGTTAATAGATAACTTTTTATCGGGTATTTTAACCAGTATAATCATAGGATTATCAATATGGTTTATATTATTGGGATTTGGGAATAGATTACTTCAAATGATTTTTGGATTAGAAGATGTAATATTGCAAGAATCTATTTCTTACATGAATCTGTTTGGCATAACCATTTGTTTGAATATGATACTGTTCATGTTTTCATCATTATTTAAAATAATTAATACAACTAAATATTTGTTTATTGGTAATATAACAGCTACTATAACTAATGTAATACTTAATTATATATTAATCTTCGGTAAATTAGGATTTGAGCCTATGGGAGTTAGAGGAGCAGGTATTGCATCAGTTATATCATTGGTATTAAATATAGTAATATATATTAGTATCATATATATAAAGAAGTTATTGATAGTTAATGATATCTTATCCATTGATAAAATGATAAAAAATGGAATCATATTATTAAAAAATTCTTTGGCTTTGTTGGGTCAAGAAATATTGGAATCCACAATATTAGTGATATGTATTAATGCCATATTATCACGTATAGGAGTATTGGAATTATCTATTTATACATTGTTGTCAAGTATAGTCAGTATCGTGTTAATGCCAATGTATTCTTATGCTTCAACAGCATTAACTCTTGTTAGTAAAAATTATAGTCAAAAACAATATGGGAGAATGCTTTTAATACCTAAATATTCATTAAAATTGGCTATGATATTCTGTATTAGTCTTTCTGCTATATTAATAATTTTTAAAGTAAATGTAGTAACGTTAATAACCAACGATTACAAGTTAATAAGTTATAGTCTTCAGTATTTTATAATTGCATTGTGTTCTTGTTTATTTAGCATACCTAATAATATATATAAATATAGTTTGCAAGGTATTGGGGATGATAAATGGGTGTTGCTTAATGCAGCAGTAATCAATGTTATAGGCATAGGATTTATTTGGTTTTTAAGTATAGCATTAGAAATGGGTATTTATGGAGTTTATATTGGCATTACGTTCAATTATATTATATTAAGTTTTAGTAATAACTATAGATTTAACCATAGAATTGTTTTATATTCAGAAAAAAGTATCTAGAACCGTATTTATCCATACTATTGATTGTATCATATAATAATTACTTATTCATAAATGTTTAATATGACATACTGATGTCATATTAAACATTGTATAATGGATATATGATAAACATACTAATCAAGGAGGATAAATAATGGATTTTATAACTTTGACAAGCAATAACATTGAAGATGAGCATATATGTTGTGCAATTTCAGATAAAAAATCAATTGAAGGATATAAAGCCAAGAAAAAGTGGTTAGCAGAACAGATTGATAAAGGATATGTCTTTACTAAACTTGATGTTAGAGGTAAAGTATTTATTGAATACTGTCCTTCAGAGATTGCTTTTTTGCCAATAATAGCTGATGGCTATATGGTTATTAACTGTTTTTGGGTATCAGGTAAATATAAAGGATGCGGCTATGGTAAAAAACTGTTAGATAAATGTATACAGGATAGCAGGGAAAAAAACAAAAAGGGAATAGTGGTACTTTGCAGTGATAAAAAAAGACCTTTTGTTTCAGATAAAAAATTTTTTGTTAAACATGGTTTTCAGGTCATTGATACAGCACATCCTTATTTTGAATTACTATATTTAACTTTAGATGATAATGCCGATAAACCCAAATTTATTGGGACAGCAAAAGAAGGTAGATGTGATGATAATGGTGGATTCAAAGTATATTACTCCAATCAATGTCCGTATATGAATTATTATATAAATCTACAAAGGAATATTAGCCAAGAACATGGTATAAAATATGAGACAATACTTATTGATAGTAAAGAAGAAGCAAGAAAATGTCCATCACCATTTACAATTTATTCTTTATTTTATAGAGGCAAATTTATAACTCAAGAATTAACAGCTGAGAAAAAGTTCACTAAAATTATTGAAGAACTAGAGGGAAAATAAAATGGATTTTGTACAAGCTAGAACAATTATAACTAAGACTAAAAAACCTGATTATTGGTTTGGTTATGAATACAATATGAATATATATAGAGGCTGTAATCATGGGTGTATCTATTGTGATTCTAGAAGCGAATGTTATCATATTGAAAATTTCAGTGAAGTAAAGGCTAAAGAAAATGCATTAGAAATTATTAGAGATCAATTAAGGAGAAAAGTTAAAAAGGGAGTAATAGGTTGTGGAGGGATGAGTGACCCCTATAATCCTTATGAAAAGGATATGTTACTTACTAGAAATGCTCTAGAATTAATAAATGCATATGGTTTTGGTATAGTAATAGCCACAAAAAGTTCTTTGATAACTAGAGATATAGATGTTATACAAGATATAAATAGGCATTCTCCAGTATGTATGATACTGACTATAACAACTGCTGATGATGATTTAAGTAAGATAATTGAACCTAATGTTAATGTATCGTCAAAAAGATTTGAGGCACTAGCGACCCTAGCTGATAATGGTATATATACTGGAATTCTTCTAATGCCAGTTTTACCCTATATTAACGATACTGAAGAAAATATTAAATCAATTGTTGATAGGGCACATGAAGCAGGAGTAAAATTCATATATCCTTATTTTGGTGTGACATTACGACAGAATCAAAGGTGTTATTACTATGATAAGTTAGATGAACATTTTCCAGGTATAAAGGAAAAATATATTGAACAATATGGTAATAGATATAGGTGCAGCAGCAGTAATTATAAAAAGTTATGGAATGTATTTCAAAAATCTTGTAAGGATTATAATATATTATATAGGATGAGTGATATTATTAGTGCTTACAAAGCTAATTCTAGGCAGGTTCAGCTTAGCTTATTTGATTATTGATTATAAGCTACCATAACAGGGGAGGAACTATGGAAAGGTTTTTAATAGGCCATTTTGGAATATTTGATGAAGATAAACAAGAGAGAGATTTCAGAGAAGGATTTTATGGTGTAGAAGCATGTATGATTGATAAGGAAGAGGATATAGATAGATTGATTAAAGCATCTCATGAGGAAAATTTTAATGTATGTGTTCATTTCCCTTTGAGAAGCGGTAAATGGAAATTCAGAGATCCTCAATTCATGTCAAATGATATGAATAATAAAAAAGATTCCTATGAATATGTGGAAGAGGAAATAACATATATATGTGAGAAATTTGACCCTCATTATATTTTATTTCATTATCCTAAACCTGTTATTCTAGATCCTCAGGTGGATTGGAGTAATTGGAGGTTTGCAGATGAGTCTGAATATGTATATGATTCTGAGTATACTTATGATGAGTTTGTGTGTCAAACACAAGAGTTATTTAAGTATCTATCTACTAAGGCTAAAGAATTAGATTTTATTCCAGTTCTAGAATTTGATGCACTTAATAAATATGTTGTTGAAAATAATATTTTAACAGAATTATTGGATAGATATCCTTCAATAAGGTTATGTCTAGATATTGCTAGATTACATTTACAGGATATAATGGATAATAATTTTGACCCTTACCCTATAATAGAGAAGTATGCAAAGTATGCAGAAGTCATTCATCTATCTAATGGTCGATTATGTGATAACAGGAATAATAACCATTATCCCGCATTACCCGAATTAAAGACTAGTGATGGTTGGGCAGATGTAAGAAAATATTTTAGGTTGATAAATGAATATAACAAGGATTATAAAGTATTATTTGAACATAGATCAGATAAAATAAGTGATGAACAATTAGAAAACTGTTATAGATGGGTCGAGCAATTGACGAATCAATATTAAAATTAATTGATTTTAATAATATTTGTTAAATTTCCTTATTATTGGTAAAATATATATAGAAGATTTTTTACAATGTTATTCTTAAATTATCATTATTATAATGACAATAACTAACTTGGAATATCTTACATCGTAGTATAAATTTATAGGGAGTAGTTATCATGCTACATTTTTCTAAGTATAAAAATCTAATATTAATTATTACTTTTATTTTATTGGACCAGATTATAAAGATATTAATAAACACTTATTGGATTGATAATTATTATGATATAAGTAATAAAATAGCTATTAAACCAATGTTAAATAAAGATTACTCATATGTGAATAGCACTTTTGGTATTGATATGAGTTTGCAGACTCATATCATATTAATAAGTTTAGTTCTATTGGTTTTAATCATAATCTACAAATATATATTGGCTAATAACACTAACCTAAGATTATTGGTACTAGGATTGAATCTATTAATTGCAGGATGTATTTGTTCCTTATCTGATAAATTTTTATGGGCTGGAAGTTTGGATTATATCTGTGTAAAAGGTTTACTGGTATTGGATTTGAAAGATATATATTTGATTGTTGCTGAAATTATACTTATTATTTGGATAATTATTAAGCGTGACTTGGTTTTTAGATTAAATATAAGAGATATAATTAGATTTGTTGGAGATGAATGGGCAAATTATAGAATGAAAAACGTTATTAAGCATAGAAAAATTAAATCAAATGGCAAATGATTTTATAATATATAATGAAAGGAAGCGCACTAGAATGAGGTTATCAGAATTACCCAATATAGGAAAAACACTTGAAAAGGAATTAAATGATATTGGCATACAAACTGCCGAAGAATTAAAGGAGATTGGTAGTATTGATGCTATAATCAGATTAAGCATACATGGTGACACCTGTTACAATAAACTCTATGCTCTCGAAGGAGCAATAAAGGATGTTAGATGGCACCAATTACCTAAAGAGTATAGACAAGAATTAAAAGGTAAATATGATCAGTTAAAAAAATAATATCATTTTACAGTTTTTATAAAGGGTAGTATTGACAAAAGTA
The DNA here is from genome assembly GCF_018141425.1 of Vallitalea guaymasensis. Classification (NCBI taxonomy): domain Bacteria; kingdom Bacillati; phylum Bacillota; class Clostridia; order Lachnospirales; family Vallitaleaceae; genus Vallitalea; species Vallitalea guaymasensis. The sequence continues at coordinate 5,462,778 of NZ_CP058561.1, read as the reverse complement.
GGGCATTTAATTATAATTTTAAAAAGAGAAATGTGTACCTCGTAAGAAAACGAGGATTTTTTTTTAATAGCTGAATGGAGGAAAAAGAAACAATGAAAAAGTACGGTTTAAACGAACTTAGGAAAATGTATCTTGAATTTTTTGAAAGCAAAAATCATCTTAAAATGAACAGTTTTCCATTAGTTCCTAAAAACGATAAAAGTTTATTATTAATAAATGCAGGTATGACACCATTAAAACCTTATTTTACTGGTCAGGAAGTACCACCAAGTAAAAGAGTTACTACTTGTCAAAAATGTATTCGTACAGGTGATATAGAGAATGTAGGAAAAACTCAGAGACATGGTACTTTTTTTGAAATGCTTGGTAATTTCTCATTTGGTGATTATTTTAAAGAAGAAGCTATAGAGTGGGCATGGGAATTTGTTACAAAAGTACTTGAATTACCAGAAGACAAATTATATGTATCTATCTATTTGGAAGATGATGAAGCAGAAAAAATATGGCATGAAAAAATTGGTTTGCCTAAGGATAGAATAATACGATTAGGAAAAGAAGATAACTTCTGGGAGCATGGTACAGGTCCATGTGGTCCATGTTCAGAGATTCATTATGATCGTGGCGTGGAACATGGTTGCGGTTCACCAGATTGTAAAGTAGGTTGTGACTGTGACAGATTCATGGAATTCTGGAATCTAGTATTTACTCAATTTGAAAAAACTGAAGACGGTCAGTATGTTCCTCTTGATTTCCCTAATATAGATACAGGAATGGGGCTTGAAAGACTTGCTCTTCTAATGCAGGAGGTAGATTCAATATTTGATATAGATACAATACAGGCTTTATTACAAAAAGTTTGTGATATGGCTAATGTCAAATATAAGGAAGACCCACAGAATGATATTTCCATAAGACTTATAACTGATCATATTCGTTCAGTAAGTTTTATGATATCTGATGGTATATTGCCATCTAACGAGGGCAGAGGATATGTTCTTAGAAGATTATTAAGAAGAGCGGCTAGACATGGTAAACTTTTAGGTATAGAAGGCAAATTCTTAGCTAAGCTATGTGAAACAGTTATTGAAGTTTCAAAAGAAGCTTATCCTGAATTAGAAGAAAAGAAAGATTATATTACTAAGATAATAACTGTAGAAGAAGATAGATTCAATGAAACAATAGACCAAGGTCTAGGTATATTGAAAACTTATATTGATGAATTAGAAAAAGAAGGCAATAAGAAGCTATCAGGAGAAAAAGCATTCAAATTATATGATACTTACGGTTTTCCTATTGATTTAACAAAAGAGATTCTTGAAGAAAGTAATCTACTTGTTGATGAAGATGGTTTTAATGAAGAGATGGATAAACAAAAAACAAGAGCACGTGAAGCAAGAGCTGAAAGTAATTATATGGGTGCAGAAGAAACTGTATATAATAAATTAGATGCTTCATTGGAATCAAAATTTGTTGGATATGACAATATTAAATATAGTTCTATGGTAAAAGTCTTAACTAATGAAAAAGAAATTATCAATGTATTAAAGGAAGGTACAAAAGGAACTATATTCGTTGAAGAGACACCATTTTATGCTACTAGTGGTGGACAAATGGCTGATATAGGGTACATCACAACTAAAACAGGTAAATTTGAAGTTGAAGATGTAGTTAAGTTAATGGGAAATAAAATAGGTCATGTAGGAGTAGTTGTAGAAGGAAAAATTGAAGTTAATCAAGAAGCAGAGTTGATTGTTGATGAAATTAATCGTAGAGCTACAGCCAAAAATCATAGTGCTACTCACTTATTGCAAAAAGCGTTAAGAAATGTATTAGGAAATCATGTTGAACAGGCTGGTTCCCATGTAACTCATGATAAGCTGCGTTTTGACTTTACTCATTTTCAACCATTGACAGATGATGAAATAAGACGTGTAGAAGAAGAAGTCAACTCAAAGATCATGGAAGGACTTAATATAATTACGAAAGAAATGTCTATTGAGGAAGCTAAAAAGCTAGGAGCTATGGCATTATTTGGAGAAAAATACGGTTCAACGGTTAGAGTAGTAAACATGGATGACTACAGTGTTGAATTATGTGGTGGTACACATATATCAAATACTTCAGAAGCTGGAACATTCAAGATTGTTTCTGAAACAGGAGTTGCTGCTGGTGTTAGAAGAATAGAAGCCTTAACATCTAATAACGCTATCAACTACTATAAGAATTTAGAAGCGTTAATAAAAGATTTTTCTAGATTACTGAAAGCTGAACCTTCTATGCTAATTAAGAAGACAGAACAGTTAATGGAAGATAATAAGAAAGTTAAACAAGAAAACGAAAAATTGAAAGCAAAACTTTCAAAAGGCGCTGCTGATGATCTATTGAATAATGTTGTAGATATAGATGGAGTTAAACTGTTAGCTGCAAATATTGAAGATCAAGATATGAATGGATTAAGAAATCTTGGAGACAGCTTGAAGCAAAAACTTGGTGAAGGTGTAATAGTATTAACAACATCCAAGGGAAGCAAAGTTAATTTGGTTGTTATGGCAACTGACGAAGCTATTAAAAAAGGAGCACATGCAGGTAACTTAATTAGAGAAGTAGCAGGTGTTGTTGGTGGCGGTGGTGGTGGCCGTCCAAATATGGCACAAGCAGGCGGTAAAAATCCTGAAAAGATAGAAGAAGCTTTAGAAAAAGCTAAAGATGTATTGAAAACTCAAATAAAATGATATACTTGATAAAGTAGATAGAGCCTAGTATAGATCAAATAAATATACTAGGCTTTACTTTAAAGTAGGTAGTATGTTTATTAGTTAAATATTAATAATATTAAATCTGCACAAATGAATTTTTAATATACATAATGGAATGAAGGGATATTCATGAAGATAAGAAAAATTAGTATGGTTATAATTGTAGCAATGTTGCTTAGCGGTTGTTCCAGTAATTCATATATTGTAAAATATGATAATGATAAGATTGCATCCAGAATCAATGTAGATATAGTAGAAAATATGATAGATGAATCTTTAGTAAATCATAAGATTAGTAATGTGACATTAACAGCTGTTGGCGATATAATGTTTCACAAGTGGCAGCTATACAGAGGTTATGATAAAGAAACTGATAGCTTCGATTTTACTAACTCATTTAGATATGTAGAAGATTATCTAAAAGATTCTGATTATACAATTGGTAATCTTGAGACTACATTAGCTGGAAGAAATAAAGGCAGAAATGTTAGACCTGAGAATGCATATAAAGGTTATCATGGTTTTCCATGTTTCAACACCCCTGAAATATTAGCATATAATATGAAAAATGCTGGTTTTGATTTATTGTCTACAGCTAATAATCATTCTTTGGATAGTAAGCCAGAAGGGGTTATATCTACTTTGGATTTTCTAGATGAGCAAGGTCTGGCACATGTAGGAACCTATAGGAATGAAGAAGAAGCCAGTGAAATATTCACTACTGATATAAATGATATGAAGTTTACGTTTTTAGCGTATACATATGGGACCAATGGATTTGATGTACCAAAGGATAAACCTTATCTGATTAATACTTTAGATATGTATGATAGAGATAAAATTGATGACATGATATCAGAGGTCAAAAGGGCTGATGAAACAGGCGTTGATTTTGTTGTGACAATAATTCATTTTGGTAATGAATATTTTGATTATCCAAATTCCCATCAAAAAAACATTGTGGATAAATTATTCGAGGCTGGAGCAGATGTTATTATTGGTAGCCATCCTCATGTCTTGCAGCCCTTGGAGATTAGGGATATTAAGTGTGATGATGGTTCTACAAGAAAAGGTGTGGTAATCTATTCTTTAGGTAATTTCTTATCATCACAGAGATATACAAAACAATATCCATCACAGACAGATGTAAGTGTTATAATGGATATCAATTTTGAAAAGATAGATAATCATAGAGCAGAGATAAAAAGTATTTCCTTTGTCCCAACTTGTACTTTCAGAAACTCAAGAGAATTGGCAGTACTGCCAGTAGATGAGATTCTAGACAACATGGATTCATATAATCTGGATATAAACGAATATGGTATAAATAGACTTGAATATGCAAGAGCTAACACAATTAAACATATATTAACCTATACCGATAAAGATTATATTTATAATAACTATAAGTACACTATTTCTTTGGATTAACAGGATTTTGGTAAATATTGATTTATATTATATATATAATAACTATTAAGTTTTCAAAAAACATATTGACGTATTTCTATAATATGATATAATCTAATATAGTGCTAGATAATTAATACCCCAATAGTTGTGAGGTAAGGCACAAATTGCAACTGGAGGGAGGTAGGAGTTGGCTATGTCAAACATTGTTATTAAAGAAAATGAAACCCTAGATAGTGCACTCAGAAGATTTAAAAGAAGTTGCGCAAAAGCAGGGATTATGCAGGAAATTCGTAAGAGAGAACATTATGAAAAACCTAGCGTAAAACGTAAAAAGAAATCCGAAGCTGCTAGAAAACGCAAATTCTAAGTTAAACTTATATTGAGGATGATTTTATGTCATTAAAAGTTCAATTATTGCAGGATATGAAATCTGCAATGAAAGAAAAAGACACTTTACGTAAAAACACTATTCAGCTAGTCCGCTCAGCCATTCTTCAGGAAGAAAAAGACAATCACGTAGAATTATCTGATGATGATGTTATTAAGATAATATCAAGTCAGGTAAAGAAGAGAAAGTCGAGCCTTCCTGAATATGAAAAAAGTGGCCGAACAGATTTAGTTGATGACTTAAAAGTAGAGATTAATATTTTGATGTCTTATTTACCCGAACAGTTATCGGATGAAGAATTAACTTCTATAGTTGAAAAAACTATCGAAGAAGTTGGTGCTTCCTCAATGAAGGATATGGGTAAAGTAATGTCTGCTATAATACCAAAGGTACAAGGTAAAGCAGATAATAAAAAGGTAAGTGAAATAATAAGAAATATCTTAAAATAAAGCTGTTGATTTATCAACAGCTTTTTTAGTGCATTTTTTTACTAATCAATCTTATTGTTTTTTAATTCAACTTATAGAATATTAGATATATAATAAACATATTTATGTATAAAGGAGGGGAATATGAGTTGGAGGATACCCTTCAACAAGGTGAGAGGATGAATGACAATTAGTAAAAAGAAAAAAGAGAAAAATAATGATAAAAAATTTCATATAGCAGAAATATTAGAAGTGCCCAGAGATGTAGCACTTGGGGATTCAATTATAACTCTTACTGGAAAACGGGAGATGCTTATTGAGAATTATAAAGGGATAGTGGAATATGACGAACAATTTTTAAAGGTGAAAACCAAAAATGGATTAATAGAATTAGAGGGTAATCATTTCTTAATTACATATCTTACAGATGAAGAAATCAAGATAACTGGTCAAATAAAAAAAATCAAGTATTAGGATTAAGTGGGTAATATAAAAAATTAAAAGAGGAAGAAGGGTGACATTTGCTTCTTGAAATATGGAAATATCTAAGAGGCTATGTTATTATAAATGTAAGTGGTTTTTCACCTGAGAGATTTATCAACCTATGCGCTAATAGAGGTATATATATATGGAATGTCAAAAGTGTTAATAATGGGTTTAATCTTTATATTAGTGCAAAAGGTTTCAAATTAATACGTCCACTAGTTAAAAAAACAGGATGTAAGGTGAGAATAACCAAGAAAATAGGTTTGCCTTTTAGATTTCTAATCTTTAGGAAAAGAAAGATATTCCTATTTGGAATGATCATTTGTATGGCAATAGTCTTTTTGTTATCTTTATTTATATGGAAAATTGATATTGAAGGTAATTCTATGTATACAGATGAACATCTTATTAAATTTCTTAATACTCAGTCACATTTTGTTGGGATGTGGAAAAAAGATGTTAAGTGTAGTGAATTAGAAAAAATCTTACTTAAGAATTACGGTAATATCAATTGGGTAACTTGCGAGATGACAGGAACAAAATTACTTATTCAAATTGAAGAGGGTCGAAATAATATTAAAATTGAAGATTTAAGTAAGTCTTGTGATATTCTATCTAATAAAAAGGGTGTTATAGTTTCTATTGTAACCAGAACAGGTTCTCCTAAGGTAGTAAAAGGAGATGTTGTAGAAGAAGGGGATGTACTGGTTTCAGGAACATTAGAAATAAAAGAATTAGAAGAAATCAAAGCAATTGAATTTACTCATTCTGATGCTGACATATATATGAAAACCATTTATCCGTATCATGATGAAGTTAATTTGAAGTATGTCAATAAGATATATACGAATAATAAGAAGAAAGATAATGCATTAAAAATATTAAATTTTAAAATAAATTTATTAAAACCTAGAATTAAATATAGTAATTATGATAAAATAACCACATGTGATGAAATTTGTTTATTCGACAACTTTTATTTGCCAATAAGTACTCACAAAACGTCTTATGAAGAATACAAACTAATAGAAGAAACTTATACAAATGAACAAGCAACCAATATAATAAATGAAAACATGACAAGGTATTTAAAAGAACTGGAAGATTCTAAGAAGCAAATAGTCAATAATGAAATTGAAATTATTGAATCGGCTGATAAAATAGTTGCAGATGGAATCATAGTAGTAATTGAAAAAATAGGTGAAAAAAAATACTTTGATGAAAATGAGCGGAGGCAAGGATATGAAGAATACTTTAGAGAAGACGATTCAAATACCCCATGAAATAATTGTGAATGTATTTGGACAGTATGATAATAATATTAAGATTATAGAAAAAAAATTAGGCGTTAATATCATAAATAGAGACAATGAGGTTAAGATAATTGGCGAACAGAAGTCTGTTAATATAGCAAATAGAGTAATCAAACAATTAATAGATACTGCCAATAAGGATATAGAAATAACAGAGCAAAATGTTGATTATACATTGGCGTTATGTGAAAAGCAAAAAGAAGAAGAGATGAGTAAATTAAATGATGACCTGATATGTGTAACCCCAGGAGGTAAACACATAAGACCTAAGACATTAGGTCAAAAAAAATATATTGATCTAATTAGAAAGAAAATGATTGTATTTGGTATTGGTCCAGCTGGTACAGGAAAAACTTATTTGGCAATGGCTAATGCTATAACTGCATTCAAGAACAATGAAGTGAATAGGATCATTCTTACTAGACCAGCAATAGAAGCTGGGGAAAAATTGGGATTCTTACCTGGTGACTTGCAAAGTAAGATAGACCCTTATTTAAGACCTCTATATGATGCTCTATATGAAATTATGGGAGCTGATACATTCTTAAAAAACATGGAGAAAGGTCTGATAGAAGTAGCTCCCTTGGCTTATATGAGAGGAAGAACCCTTGATAACAGTTTTATAGTATTAGATGAAGCTCAGAACACTACACCTGCTCAGATGAAAATGTTTTTAACAAGAATAGGATTCAATTCAAAAGCAGTCATCACAGGTGATGTAACACAGAAGGATTTACCAGGGGGTCAAAAATCCGGATTGGAAGTAGCTTCTAGAATACTTAAGAATATCAATGATATAGGAATAGCTAATTTGACTAGTAAAGATGTTGTAAGGCATCCATTAGTTCAAAAAATAATAAACGCTTATGAAAATTATGAGAACAAAAATACTAAACGATAAGATGGGGGAGAGATATGAAAACCAAAGAGAATCATAGGTCAAAGATAAGTTTGTTGATAACTTTTCTAGCAATATTCGCGGTATTAGCTACAATAGTATCAACTGTAATAGCATTAGGTAGTAGTGATTTCTTTATTAAACTGAGCGTAGGCTGTTTTGTAATTCTATTGTTTGCAATGTTATATGTATATATATACTTTTTTAATAAAGATTTGTTTAAGCATAAAAATAGAATATTACTTTATACTTGTATTTATATAATACTGATGATTGTTGTAGTTTCCATGAATAGACTGCCTTATCTTCTTATACCAATTCCGATAGCTGGTATGCTGATAGCTATTATGATTGATAACAGATTAGGAATTATGACAAATATTTTATTGACTATAGTAGGTTTACTGGTAAGTGGTAACGGTATAGAGTTCTTTCTGTTCTATACAATTTCCGGTACACTATCTTGCCTAGTGATAACCCAGGCTAAGAAAAGAAACAAGATTGTTTTCGTATCAGGGTATTTATGTATTGTTAATATAATTTTGGTAGTGCTTATAAACCTTTATCAGAACGGTAGTTTTTCTGATTTTAATGTTACTGACTTATTTTATGGCGTTCTCAATTCCATATTCTCAGTAATAATAACTATAGGTAGTTTGCCTTTATGGGAGACATTATTTGATGTTTCTACTCCATTAAAATTACTAGAATTAACTAACTCAGATCAAAAACTGATACAAAGATTATTGTTAGAGGCTCCAGGTACATATCATCATAGTCAAATGGTATCTAATTTAGCTGAAACAGCAGCTAATGATATAGGTGCAGATGCATTATTGGCTAGAACAGGAGCTCTATACCATGATATAGGTAAATTAAAGAATCCTATGTATTTTACAGAGAATCAGGATGGCGTTAATCCTCATGATGAATTAGACCCTGCTGCAAGTGCTGAGATAATAATTAATCATGTAGAATATGGAGTTAAGCTTGCAATAGAAAATCATCTGCCAAAAACAGTTAGAAGTATTATTAAGCAGCATCAAGGGGATACTTTAGTTAAATACTTTTATTTTAAAGCAAAAGATAATAGTGATGGTTTTGATGTTGATGAAAATGACTTCAAATATTCTGGACCAAAACCACAAACAAATGAAGCTGCTATAATCATGTTAGCTGATTGTACAGAAGCTTATATAAGGTCTTTACCAGAAAACAAAAGAAATCTATCGAATATTGAAAAATGTATAGAAGAGATTATAAACAATAAATTTGCTGAAGGGCAATTGAACGAATGTAATCTGAAAATAAAAGAACTACCTATTATTGGCAATTCTTTCATGAAGGTGTATAATGGATTATACCATGAAAGGGTAAAATATCCAGATAACAAAGTAGGAGGAAATGAAGTTGTCGATAATAATAAATAATGATACCGAACAAAACTTTAGTAAAGAATATGCAGATATAATAAATAAGGTAATTGCTGTCTCATTGGACCAAGAAAAATGCCCATATGAAATAGAAGTAAGCGTAACAATAACCAATAACGAAGAAATAAGAAAAATCAATAGAGAACATAGAGATATGGACAAGCCGACAGATGTATTATCCTTTCCATTAATAGATTTTACTAAGCCAAGTGAATTCGATGATATTGATGAAGATAATGACGAATGGTTTGACCTTGATACAGGAGAGCTTATGTTAGGTGATATAATAATATCCCTTGAGAGAGCTTATGAACAAGCTAAGGAATATGGACATTCAATCGAAAGAGAAATTGGGTTTTTAACAGCTCATAGCATGTTACATTTAATGGGGTATGACCATATAATAAATGAGGAAGAACAAGTTATGAATGCAAAACAACAACAAATCTTAAATGAAGTAGGTCTTAAACGATGAAAAACAGACATTTAACCGATAGTTTTAGATGCGCCTTTAGAGGTATATTTCAGGCATTTAAAACTGAGCGAAATTTTAAACTTCATGTTTTAGCAACGATTATTGTATTGTTGCTAGCTTGGTATTTTAATTTTACCAAGTGGGAATATATAATACTTGTTATAACCATACTCATTGTTATGATAACTGAATTGTTGAACACTGCTGTGGAGTATACAGTAGATTTAGTATGCGGTAACAAATATAATCAATTAGGCAAATATGCAAAAGATATTGCTGCTGGTGCAACTTTATTAGCTGCTTTTGGTGCAGTGATCATTGGATGTATATTGTTTATACCTAAAATATGATATATATTTTATAAATATAGGTTTGGAATTTAATTTTACTAAAGAAGGGTATGAAATAAAATGAATAAAGTACTGAATAAAGTAATGATAAAAGCAATTATACTGGTAATGATTTTAACAATGTCCACAGTAACAGGTTGCAAGAAGAAAGTATCTGATACTAGTGTAAATGAAGATAACCAGGCTGAAACCAATATAACAGATAGTGAAGAACAAGAAAACAATGATACAACAGATATTGAGGATAATGAGGAACCACAAGAAGTAGAAGAAGTAGTGAACAACCATGAAGGTGAGGTAATTAATACTTTAACTGGTCAATGGATAAGTGAGGAAGCAGCAAATAGAAGACCCATTGGGATAATGATAAACAACCTGAAAGCTGCAATGCCTCAAAGTGGTATTGCACAGGCTGATATAGTATATGAAACACTTGTTGAAGGTGGTATTACAAGGTTATATGCTATTTTTAGAGATTTTGATGCAGAAAAAATTGGTCCAGTCAGAAGTGCTAGGCATTACTACTTGGATTTTGCTTTTGACCATGATGCCATTTATGTTCATTACGGCAAAAGTACTTATGCGAAGGATAAGTTCAAAGAATGGAACTCTCCTCATATGGATGGACTATCAGGTTTGGATGCAGTTATGTGTTATCAAGACCCTACAAGAGTTAGACCACATAGTACATATACAAGTTATGATAAATTATTGAAAGCATGGAAACAAGTAGGTTATAGAGAAACAAATAAAGAAGACTTTGAAGCCAAATTCAAGTTTTCAGAAGAAGAAATCAATCTAACTTCAGATATGGAAGCTACCTATATAGATCTACCATATTCTCATTATGAGCAAAAACCATGGTTTGAATATAATGAAGAAGATAATTTATATTATAGATTCCAATTTGGTGGTAAGCATATAGATAGAGAAACTGATGAACAATTGAAATATAAGAATATCATAATACAATTTGCAAACATATGGACAATAAAAGGTGATAAATATGGCTGCATGAATATGACACTAGTGACTTCAGGTGAAGGATATTATATCACTAATGGAAAAGCTCAGAAAATAACTTGGAAGAAACCATCTCACTATAAACCAACATTGTATTATAATGAGAATGGTGAAGAAATAAAATTAAACAAAGGCAAGACTTGGGTATCAGTATTTCCTAAGAATAGAAAAAGTAAAATTACTTTTACTAAATAAATTCTAAGTTTAAGTTAATGTATGAAAGGATATGATATTGTATGAATTATAGCGAATTAGTTAATGAAGCTATGAAAGCTAAAGAAATGGCATATGTTCCATACTCAAAATTCAAAGTAGGAGCTGCTGTTGTTACAAAAGGTGGCAAAATATATACTGGATGTAATATAGAAAATGCTTCATTTGGTGCAACAAATTGTGCTGAAAGGACTGCGCTATTTAAGGCGGTATCAGAAGGAGATAGAGAATTTGATGCTATTGCAGTAGTTAGTTCAAGTGGAGATTTCACACCTCCATGTGGTATCTGTAGACAGGTACTAGCTGAATTAATGCCAGAAGGTAAAATTATCTTAGCCAACAATGATGGAGAGACTAGAGAATACATGGTTGAAGATTTATTACCTGTAAGATTTGAATTATAACTATAATTTTTGATCATTATTAATAAGATTGATATAAAAGCTATAGTATTAGTCAACAATATAAGCTGATACTATAGCTTCGTTTATTTTAATAATTACATAACTTATATAAATTATAATGTAAACTTAATTTGAAAAATGTAAAATTATAGTATAAAATATATTAGATATATTTTTTTTTGAGGTGTAAAGATGAATAGTTTGAAGCAAAAGAGAAAAGGCAAGAATTTAGCAGTGCAGGGTGCAATACTAGCTTCTGCTGGTATAATAGTAAGGCTAATCGGATTTGCTTATCGTATTCCATTAGTAAATACAATAGGTGAGGAAGGTATCGGATGCTATAGTAAGGCATTTGATATATACTCATTTGGATTGATTATATCATCCTATGGACTTCCATCTGCTGTATCTAAGCTTGTATCTGCTAGGATGGCTGTAAAAAAATATAAAGAAGCCCATAAGATATTTATATCTGCATTATGTATAGCACTTCTTATTGGGTTGATATCAGCAAGTATAATGTTTTTTGGTTCGTCATTATTGGCTGATCTGGTTTATAGTGAAAAATCTAAACATGCTATTAGGGCTCTATCACCAACATTACTTATTTTCTCAATCATGGCTGTTTTGAGAGGATATTTCCAAGGTATGAATACAATGATACCTACAGCTATATCACAAGTCATAGAACAGATTTTTAATGCTATTTTTAGTATAGTTCTAGCTAGTATATTATTTACTAGGGGTTATGAATGGGGAGCTGCTGGTGGAACATTAGGAACAGGAATTGGTGCTTTTGCAGGATTATTGACCTTGATTGGTATTTATTTCATGTCAAGAAAATTATTCTTAAAAAGAGTTCGTAAAGATACTAATTCCGATTCAAGTATTACTCATTTCAGTTTTGGAAAACTGGTTGTTTTGACTTCAGTACCTATTATAATTGGAAGTGCAACTTTTCATTTTACTAACTTAGTAGATATGTTTATGTTTAATGATGCTCTTCGTTTCCACAATTATACCCAAGAAATGTCAGATACTTTATACGGTATACTAAATGGTAAATATAAGATTATTATTACTTTACCAGTATCCATTGCATCAGCATTAGCTGCTGCTACAATACCAAGTATTACTACATCAATAGTATTGAAAGATAAAAAGCAGATTAAAAGAAAAATAAATATGGCTATTAGATTTACCATGTTCATAGCAATTCCATCATGTGTAGGTATATTTATATTATCAGAACCTATAATAAGAATGCTATTTGGTATCAGCAATCTTGAAAAAGCTTCATTGTTGCTTAAAATAGGTTCAATTTCAGTTGTGTTTTTTGCTTTATCAACAATATCCATTGGGGTTTTACAAGGAATGGATAGATTAAGAGTACCTGTAATAAGTGCTGTGAAATCATTACTTATCAAAGTTGTTTTCAATGTAATACTTTTATATGTATTTGATACTAACCTAATAGGAGCAGTAGTCACTAATATTATATTTGCATTTAGTTCAGCGTTCTTTAATATGAGAGCTATCAAGAAATATACAAGAATGAAATTTGATATAAAGAAAACGTATGTAATCCCTACTATTTCTGCACTAGTAATGGGGCTAAGCTGTAATATTGTCTATACTTTATTTGGCGCAATGAGAATAGGCAATACAATTTCCACATTGATATCAATTTTAGTAGGAGCATGTGTATATCTAATATTGTTAATAAAACTAAAAGGTTTGGATAAAGAGGAATTATATTCAGTACCTAAGGGTGAATCACTAATTAGATTATTAACTAAGATGAGATTATTGAAATAATCTATTTTATAGAAAAATTCTTAAAAAATGTATAAAATTAATACTTATTGTAAATACTTATACCAAAAATACTCGTAAGGAGTGATTTTGGTGAGAAGTAAGAAAATATTTGTTATAGCTTCGGTAATTTGTATTATTGCTATAAGTATTATTGCAGTAAATAGATTTTATGGATACATTTTCAAAGATGATATTACGGATAAACAAGATGATGAAATAGTACTTGATAATAACATAGAAAAAGATAATATAAAGAATAAGGTTTTTGAAGATAATAGAGAAGACTTAATTTCAGGAGATAATTATTTAGACATTAAAGAGAAAATAACTGATATCGAACCAATAGCAAGCAGTAATAATAATGAGGATGTAATTTCTGTAGATACTGTGAAAGAGCCTAAGATCATGTCTTCAACACGTATAGAATATCAAAATTATTATACGTTAGATGATAAATTAGAAATTGAAAAAGAGATTGAACCACCATACTATATGATAAATCTGACTAGAGAACAAATGGAGGAGTTTTATCCTGAATTTCAATTAATAGCTTTTTCTCCAGAAAAGGTTATACTGAGAAGAATAATCGAGGATCGTTCTGATAAGTATTATATTATTAAAAGACATAATACCAATATTGGAGTATTTCATGATTACAGAGATAAAGGTGAAGACATCGAACTAGATGAATATCTACGAGATACAATTGACATACCAGTCAATGATTTGGTTTGGGAAGAACAGGAAAAGCTCAATAATGGAATCATTGTATATGGTGAAGAGGAACTGTCACAAAGTCTAAAGAAATTATGGCAGTTATACAGATTGAACCAAAGTGGTAAATATATTCTAAAAGAATACAACGGTGTCATGGGAGTATTTTACGATTATAAACAAGACGAAAAATACTCATCTGATTTAAAACAAGATAAACTGAATAATCTATTAAAAGACTATTTAAGAAAAGTTATTGAAACGCCTGTTAGCGGTTTGGAAGAAGAATTGATGAATAAGTTAAAAGAAGGAATAACTGTTAATAGTGAAGTTGAGCTTATAAGGTTATTAGAAAATTATACAAGTTAATTACAGGAATCATTCATGAATTTTTACTATAAAGAAGGTCTATGAGAATTATAATTATGGACTTTCTTTTTTATATTATAGGAGAAGGATGAAAGTTTACAGTAATTGTTAATTATGATACACTAATCTATATTAACAACATTAAGAGTATTTTTTTGCTGGTCGGGAATGTGGTCATGCTTATTAGAATTAATAAAATCTATTAGGAGAAGGTGTTTTAATGATTTATGTAAATAATAACAATGAATTTCATCTTACAACATCAAATACTAGTTATATCATAAAAGTATTAGAGTCCAATCACTTATCACATTTATATTATGGACGTAAAATAAGAAACAGGGATGATTTTAGTAATTTATATCATAATTATGTAACACCAGTTGGCAACGAGACTAATTATAGTAAAAAACATGAACATTATTCTTTGAATACCACTACATTGGAGTTATCAACTTATGGTAAGTCTGATTATAGAGAGCCTTCATTACATATAGAGTTTAGTGATAATTCAAGAGTAAGTGATTTTCTATTTCATTCATATAAAATATATGAAGGTAAAAAAGATATAGAGGGATTACCACATACTTTTCAGAACGAGGACACTGTTACGTCATTGGAGATTAAGTTATATGACCAAGTGATGGATGTATATGTATTATTACAGTATTCTGTTTTTTATGATAGAGATGTCATTACAAGAAGTATAAAAATTATTAATGGTGAATCAGGTAGGATTAAAATTGTTAAGGCAATGAGTTTTAATATTGATTTTGATAATTGTGATTACGATTTAATAACTCTTGAAGGAAAATGGATCAGAGAAAAGCATATACAAAAACAAAGACTTAATAAAGGAGTATACTATATTAATTCAAAAAAATTCACTTCAAGTTCAGATCTCAATCCTTTTATGTGTTTATCAGAGGCTGATACTACAGAAGACAATGGTTCCTGTTATGGTTTTTCTTTATTATACAGTGGCAATCATCAAGGGTTATCAGAAGTTAGTCCTCATAATCAAACTAGGGTACAGATGGGAATTAATCCATTTGATTTCAGCTGGCTGTTAGATAAAAAAGAGGAATTTCAAACTCCTGAAGTGATAATGACTTATTCAAAAAATGGAATAGGAGGTATGAGCAGGAATTTTCATGATGTAATTAATCATAATCTAATACCGGTGAGATGGCAATTCAGAAAAAGACCTCTTTTAGCTAATAGTTGGGAAGCAGCATATTTTGATTTTAATGAGAAGAAGTTGTTAAGACTTGCAAAAACTGCAAAAGAACTTGGCATGGAATTATTTGTACTAGACGATGGTTGGTTCAAAGGACGTAATGATGATACAACTAGTTTGGGGGATTGGGTTGAAGATAGAAAGAAGCTACCTAATGGCCTTGAAGGTCTTAGTAATAAAATTAATGAAATGGGATTAGGGTTTGGATTATGGGTAGAACCTGAAATGATATCACAAGAGAGTGATTTGTATAAAAGACATCCAAGTTGGGCTATAAAACTTGAAAATAGAGAACCATCACTTGGAAGAAATCAATTAATGCTGGATATGGCTAATCCTAATGTAATAAATTATTTATATAAACAACTTAGCAGCGTTTTCAGACGGGGAAAGGTCAAGTATGTAAAATGGGATATGAATAGGTGTGTAACTGATGTTTATTCTTCATATCTACCAAAACATAGACAAAAGGAATTGGCACATAGATACGTGTTGGGATTATACAATTTACTGAATAGATTGAAAACGGATTTTGAGGATATATTATTTGAAAGTTGTGCTAGTGGTGGTAATAGGTATGATTTAGGAATGTTATATTATATGCCCCAAACATGGGCAAGTGATAATACTGACCCTGGTGAAAGAATGAATATTCAATATGGTTCATCGTTAATTTATCCACTAAGTACCCTTGGAGCTCATGTTGGTTCTAATCCTTCACATCAAGTATTGAGACAAAACAGTATTGAATCAAGATTCAACGTGGCTTGTTTTGGATTATTGGGTTATGAACTTAATTTGAATAATCTTTCTAACTTTGAGAAAAAGGCTATTAAAAAACAAGTGGAGTTTTATAAGAAACATAGAAAGTTATTACAGTATGGTACATTCTATAGAATTAAATCACCATTTGAAACAAATTATGCCATATGGATGGTAGTTTCTAAGGATAAAGAAGAAGCCATTGTAGGCTATTATCAAAAACTGCAAGAAAGCAACAAAAGTTTGGAAACCATTAAATTAAAAGGTTTAGAAGAACAGTACATGTATCATCTGGAATCAAGGGCACAATTTATGAATATAGAGAGATTTGGTGAATTAATCAATGATTATGTACCTTTTAATGTGAAGACCAACGGGGTAAGAGGAATTATACATAAAACAATATCTGATAATTATATGTACAAAAATGATGTTCAAAAGGTAAATGAGTATGGTGATAGCTTGATGTATGCTGGATTAAAGCCTTTACAACAATTCAATGGAGCTGGATTTGGTGATCAGGTAAGATATATTGGAGACTTTGGTTCAAGAATTTACTACTTAAAAAAAGTTGAAGTCATGGAAGAATAATACATTGTTTATAAAATATCCTTGCATTCATATAATAAATAACTTAAAATAGTTTTATTATATGATGTGAGGTTTTTTTATGGCTAAAAATAAGATTGTTATTATTGGTGGTGGAGCTTCAGGGTTAGTTGCAGCAATTGTCGCAGCAAGAAATGGAGCAAAAGTTACCATCTTAGAAAGAAAAGATAGAATTGGGAAAAAAATACTGGCTACAGGGAATGGTAGATGTAATCTAACCAACATGCACTGTTCTAGTAAATATTTTCATGGTGGAGATAAGGATTTCATTACAAATATATTAGAGCAATTTGATGTAAATAAAACACTGGAGTTTTTTAGTGAATTAGGTATATATCCTATTAATGTTGATAGTGGAAAAGTTTATCCTAATTCATTACAAGCAAGCTCGGTATTGGATGTACTAAGACTTGAAGTAGATAGATTGAAAATAAATATAGAATGCAATGCTGAAGTTACTAAGATTGAGAGAAGTAATAACTTTGTCGTATATACAAAGGATAAAAAATATTATGGTAATAAAATCATTATAGCAGCAGGAGGGAAATCTTCTCCTGACCTAGGCTCTAATGGTAGCGGATTTACATTAGCTAAATCTCTTGGACATACTATTAAAAAGCCCATACCTTCTTTGGTTCAGCTTAAGTCTGGTGCTGATTTCTTGAAACAAATAAAAGGTGTCAAAATAAATGCTTTGGCTAAAATAATAGATGAGAATAATGAAATAATGCGGAAAGAATACGGAGAAATATTGTTTACAGATTATGGTATATCAGGTCCACCTATTTTACAAATTAGTAGAATTGCTTCTGATTATCTTAATGATAATAAGAGAGTTAGTGTAGATATTGATTTCTTTCATGACTTATCAGAAAAGGAATTGGATCAAATTTTGCTTAAGAGGTTGACTTCTATGCCTAATAAAACTATTCAAGAGAATTTTATAGGTTTCATTAACAAAAGATTAATCAATATAATTATAAAAGAAGCGGGAATAGCAATGAATAAAAAATCTGCTGACATTAAAAAAGAAGAAAGAAATAAGCTTGTATCTATTTTAAAAAAATTCTCATTGATTATAACTGGAACCAATCAATGGAATCAATCACAAGTGACTGCAGGTGGTATCATAACAAGTGAAATAGATGAGGTTACTCTAGAATCAAAGAAAGTTAAAGATGTATATCTTGCAGGAGAGGTTATAGATGTAGATGGTGATTGTGGAGGGTATAATTTGCAATGGGCTTGGAGTTCGGGGGTTGTTGCAGGTATGAATGCTAGTAACTAACAGTCGCTTAGACGGTATAGGAGGAATATTTCGTCAGCTAATTAAACGTCCATGTTCATTAAATAATAAAAAGACATCGAGTCTTATTATTATTTCTGACAGTCCAGTTGGGCTGCCAGATTAAATGCTGAGTTCGCCGTCCATGGCTCACTGCTCCATATTCCCCCTATACCATCTAAGCTCTGTATTCCATGTATATGAATTAGTGGTAATTTATTGATAAGTTTTATAGAAAATTAAGTCATGAAAGGATAAGTTAGATGTTACGACTACAGCAAGTTAAGTTTGGTCTTGATCATAATGAAAATGATATTTATAGAAGAATAAGGAAAGAATTAAAGATAAATGAGGATGTTAAGTTTTCTTATAGGATTGTGAAGAAATCTATTGATGCTAGGAAAAAGAATGATATAAAGATAGTTTATACTTTTGATATAAAGATTGATAATGAAGATAAAATATTGGCTAAGAAAGGGAATCGTTCTCTTTGCTTTGTTAACAACAAGAAATATGAATTTCCTAATAGAGATGCTAGTTTTGTGGATAGACCAATAATAGTTGGATCTGGTCCTGCAGGACTTTTTTGTGGGCTAGTTTTGGCTGAGAATGGCTATGAGCCTATTATCCTTGAGAGAGGGCAGGATATGGATAATCGTGTGAAGGATGTGGAGCGATTTATAGCTACAAATGAGCTTTCTACCAAGTCTAATATTCAATTCGGTGAAGGTGGAGCTGGAACTTTTTCGGATGGAAAGTTAAATACTATGGTTAAGGATAAATTTCTTAGAAATAGAAAAGTACTAGAGGAATTTGTTGAATGTGGAGCTCCTGAAGAGATATTATACTATAATAAGCCTCATATTGGTACTGATTATCTTAGGAAAGTCGTAAAAAACATTAGAAAGAAAATTATTGATTTAGGTGGAGAGGTAAGATTCAACAATCAAGTTACATCTTTGTTAGTTGATGAAGGTTGTATAGCTGGAGTAGTTGTTAATGATACAAGTGAGATAAAGTCTAGGAATGTTATTCTTGCAATAGGACATAGTGCAAGAGATACGTTTACCATGTTAAAGGATAATAATATACTTATTGAAAAGAAACCATTTGCTATTGGGCTTAGGATTGAGCATCCTCAAGATTTAATTAACAGGTCACAATATGGAAATAGTTATGAACATAAGAACTTACCAGTTGCTGATTATAAATTAACACATCATTGTAATAATGGAAGAGGAGTATATTCATTCTGTATGTGTCCAGGAGGGTATGTTGTCAATGCTAGTTCAGAAGAGGGTAGAGTTGTTACTAATGGTATGAGTAATTTTCTAAGAAATGC
This sequence comes from Vallitalea guaymasensis, assembly GCF_018141425.1. Lineage (NCBI taxonomy): Bacteria > Bacillati > Bacillota > Clostridia > Lachnospirales > Vallitaleaceae > Vallitalea > Vallitalea guaymasensis. The sequence continues at coordinate 5,443,059 of NZ_CP058561.1, read as the reverse complement.
TAATAATGCTAATAGCGCACTCTTGGTCAATATAACTCCAGAAGATTTTTTTGAGGATGATGTACTTGCAGGTGTGGCTTTTCAAAGAAAATGGGAAGAATTAGCTTATATTGCAGGAGGCAGCAATTATAATATTCCTGTTCAGCAATCAGTAGATTTCATGAATAATAAAATATCAACAAACATTGGTGATGTTCATCCTTCCTTAGGTGATAAAGCAACCCTTTCTAATCTTAATGATTGTTTACCTAATTATGTTTGTGATGCCATAAAAGAGGGGATTAAAGCTTTTGATAAGAAAATCAAGGGATTTGGAAGAGAAGACGCTATTTTATCAGGGGTTGAAACCAGATCTTCTTCGCCTATAAGAATTATTAGAGATAAGGATTACGAAAGTAATATAAGAGGATTATATCCTTGTGGAGAAGGTGCAGGTTATGCAGGTGGTATCATGTCAGCTGCTATGGATGGAATTAAAGTTGCTGAAGCTGTAACAAATAGGACTATAAATAAATAGTTGATAAAAGGTGCTGTCGGATACATTTTTGGAGACGACAGCACCTTTTAATTTTAACGTTTTAATTTAATTCAATGTTGTCAGTGATATAATAACTGTACCCTTTTTTTGTATAGTATCTAGAGATTTTTTTGCGCAATTTTTTGTTGGAGGTATATTCAATAATATATACATTTACACCATTTTCATTAAGTCTATCAATGTGATTTAATAAGAAATCACAATCTTCTTTATCGTTTTCAATCAATTCATTATTATCAAAGTCAATTTTACTGAAAATAGATTCATGGTTAACACCATAAACCAAATTAGAAACATCAATATCATTATCTAGGGATTCATTGAAAAATTCATATCCACCATTAGCAATAAGAGGTAGATTATATTGTTTGTTCAGACGTGTTATTATATCCAACAAAGCATTATATACCTCGTCATTATTATATACATAATAATTATCCAAATTATCTAGGAAAAAACCGTCAATACCTTTATTACACAAATCTTTGGCAAGAACATCTACAATGTAATTACGGCATTCTTCGTTGGTCAAATCCAGCCATTTTTCTTCAGGCCAATTTTCATAATCATCTAAAGTCATATCTTTAAAATAATTATAATAGGGGCGAAAATCTTCGATTGATCCAATATTAAGATAGCTGTATACCTTAACATTTTCTTTATGTAGAGTTGATATCTGTTCATTATCATAATAGAAAGCATCAATAACAATTTCATCAAAATCAATAAAATCATTCAATGATTCGGGAGAAGAACCAATGAAAACTCCATAGGAATTATTAAACAGTGTGCTAGTTGAAATACAATATAGGAAACATGGAATCACTAATATTAGGGATAATAATCTTGTCATATAAACATATCCTTTCGTTTTTATTACGTGAAGCTTTCATAAAACCCTAAGAAACATCAAAAAACGACGAAATTAATTTACAAAAAAAGTTTACAATGATATAATACATTATAATTATTAATATTATAATAGATTTAAAAACAATTAAGAACAAAAATAAAATATCTAAATAGTTAACAATAACAACTTATATTTATTTTAACAGAATAATAATTATTGTTAAAGTCTTTTTATCAAATATATTCTAAGTAATTGTCTTTATAATATTAAAAGCTAAGGAAGTGTTTCATGAAAACATCAGGAAAAGTGTTAATAACTGGAGGATATGGATTTATTGGTTCTCATGTAGCTGAAAGATTCAATAAAGAAGGTTATAAAGTTTATATAATAGATGACTTGTCATCTGGTAGGGCAGACAATATTACAATAAAACACAAAGGATTCAATTTGGATATAATTGATCAAAAGTGCGAAGAAATATTTAGAAGCAATAGATTTGATGTTGTTGTTCATCTTGCTGCAGTAACAGAGAGTCATGAGCTTAACGAGTCATTAAATGAATACACAAAGTCTAATGTTCTTGGTTTATCAAATATATTGGAGCTTTCATCAAAATATAACGTATCTAAGGTTATATTTGCCTCTTCAGTAGATGTATATGGTGATAAAGGTAATGGACCATATACTGAGGAAATGAAAGTCATGCCACACACTTCTCTTGGTATAAGTAAAGAAGCAGGAGAAGGATATTGCAATTATTATAGTAAACGGTATAACCTTGAAACAGTAATTCTTAGAATATCTAATGTATATGGTCCAAGACAGCCAAAACAAAATGGAACATTATCAAATATTTTACAAAAAGTTTCAGATGATGATACAAATTTAGTTATAAATGATAAAGGTTATGAAACAAGGGATTATATTTATGTTGAAGATGTAGCTTTTGCCATTTATGAATGTGCTATAAGAAAATGCCAAGGCACATTTAACTTGTCTACCAATACAGAAAATAGTCTTAATGATATTATGAAGTATCTAAAGAAAGTTATGAATATTGATAATGTAACTTATATAGACTCTGTCAAAAACATTGGTCAACATAGGTTAGATAATTCATTATTGATTAATACAGTAAATTGGGAACCCAAGTATTCTTTGGAAGAAGGCTTGAGAAAGACTTTGGTTTGGAATAAAATCCATAATGATGGAGCAGAGGATATTACTGAAACAGAGGTAGATAATACAGAAAAAAACAGTCATAAAATATTACCCTATCTTGAAAATTTGATAGGATTTATGATTGTTGCTGTTTTTTCTTATATGCAGCTATTGCATGAAAATACAGCGTACAGTTATAACTGGGATTATAAGCTTATTTATATTATACTAATTGGAATTGTTTATGGTATAAAACAAGTAAGTATTGCAATAGCTCTAAGCTGTTCATTGCAGATAGTATTGTATTTATATACTGGTAGAGATATTATTTCATTTTTTTATAATGTGGATAATATCGCTCATCTATCAATTTATATACTTATTGGCCTTATTATAGGTTATGTTATTGATCGTAAAAACAGAGATATAAGATTTAGTAATGAGGCATATGATCAGTCAATTGAAGATTATTCTTTTCTTAATCAAATATATGACCGTATTCTCATACAGAAAAACAAATTGGAAAATCAAATTATTGATTCCAATGATAGCTTTGCCAAGATATATGAAACTACAGCAAAATTGGAAAGTGTTGAAGTAGAGGATATATATACAGGAGCTATCAATGTAATTGAGAAAATAATGAAAACAGATAGAGTCACTTTATATATATTAGACAATACAAAAAATTTTATGAGGTTAGTAGCCAAGTCAAAAAAACTGGGTAAAAGTATTCCAGTTTCTGTTAAAGTCAGCGATTATACCGAAATACAAGATGTTATTGAGAGTAAAAGTGTTTATGTTAATCGGAAACTCAAACCTAATATACCTATTCTTGTTTCACCCGTATATGATAATGAAGATGTAGTTGGTATCGTATCAATACATGATGTTGAATTTGAAGAATTATCGTTATACTATGAGAATCTATTTCATGTAGTTATGAGACTTATTTCCAGTTCATTATCAAGAGCTTATCGTTATAAAGAAGATACAAGATATATAAGATACAAAGAGGATACTAGATTTCTTCAAGGAGAAGCTTTTTACAATTTATTAAAAAGTAAGGAAAAAGCTCGAAAAAGTTTTGAAATAGATTATATGGTATTAACAGTAGATTATTCTATAGATAAGGCAGATGAAGATTATTATAAGTTATTGTCAGGTAGACTTAGTAAAGTTGTTAGAGAAACGGATTATTTATGTATGGATGAAGATGATAATATCTATATCCTGTTATCCAATATTGACCAAGAGGATGCTGGGCTTGTTATAGAGAGGTTTAGGAAGAATGGTATATATGTAACTATTGTTGAAAGCGAAAAACTCTTAAGTGCATAACCATATACCCTTATGATGAGAAGTAAAATAATATGTTACAAAGGAATGGTTATATGAATAATTTGGATTTCATAAATTACAAATACTATATTATAATTTATACATGTATTTGTATCATATATAGTTTGTGTTTTTATAAAAAAAGTCGTCAAATGGTATTTATAAGATTTGTAATAACGATGGTTCTTCCTATTTTAGGATTTGTTTTTCTTTTAGTAATTGATATAGGTCTTAAGAGTAAAGGTAAAGAACATGATTTTGATTTTAATCAGATATTTTCTTCAAGCAAATATTCTATTTTTGATTTGAATAATAAAAGAGATATTGTTCCAATACAAGAAGCTCTTCTTCTCAATGATAATATAGTAAAAAGAGATTTAGTCATTAATATGGTTAAAGATAAAAGATTAAATAATGTCAATGGGCTAAAACTGGCTTTGCAAGATGAAGATACAGAAACCAGCCATTATGCAGCAAGTGCAATCATGCAGATCAAGAGTGAATTTGAAAATAAGATAAAAGAGATATCTGTTAAATATGCACAAAATAACAATGACAGTGAATTAATAAAAGAGTATATCAACATTTTAAAAGATTATATAGATAGCGGTCTTATGGAAAAACAAATGGAAATAAGGCTTAAAAATGATTATTCAAAATTGTTAGCACAGATTATTAATTTAGGTATAAAAGAGAAAGATTACTATATAATGAAAATTAATATAGATTTGGATATGGAAGATTATCAGCAAGCCAGGTACTTCTGTAATTTGTTTCTAGATAAATTTGAAAAGCTGGAAGACCCATATCTCCTATATATGAAATTGTATTATAGACTTAAAGATTACAATATGTTGAATAAGAAGATGGAAGAACTAGTAGAGCTTCCAATCAGCTTATCAAATGAAGCACTGAATAAAATTAGATTCTGGACGGCGATGACTTAATGAAAAATAAAACAGTTATTTACATTATTATAATTTTAATAGGTATCATAGGTATTGCATACGGAGGTATGCACTCAGGGTATGTTCTGAAACTAATAAAGAACGTTAATGAGTATAATAAGATAGAGAATTATGCATTACTTAATTCTCAACATATTAACGATATCGAAAAAGAACTTTTTGAAAAACATCTAATAATCTATGATGAAAATTCAGCTGGTGGTCAGTTAGTAAAAGATAATGTAATAAAAGCATATGAGTATATGAAAAAAGATTACGACCTAATAGAAGTAAAAGATGTAAAAACTATTAATCAAAGTTACGAAACAATAGTGGTAACATCTTTGGAAGAGGAGACTTTTTCATCCTTTGAGGATTTGGAAAGGTATGTAGCCAATGGAGGAAATGCATTTATAGTATACCATTCCACTACGGATAGTTTTATTAATGCAATCTTTGGCATTGAAGAAATAGGTGAAACAGTTGAATCAGACGGTATACTATTAAAAGATAACCTGCTTATTAAGAGTGATGGTTATAGAGTTAATAATAATACTATTACTAATTCCATGAGAGAAGTTACACTAAGTCAAGCCGCAACTGTTTACGCAGAGACAGCTGATTCTATACCTTTTATATGGGATATGGATTATAAGAATGGCAAGTTCATGATTTATAATGGGACGTCCTTGGAAGCTAAAGAAAACAGAGGTTTACTGACAGGTGCTTTAGGACTATTGGTAGATGACTATATTTATCCTATTCTCAATGCTAAAATTTGTTATATCGATGACTTTCCATCTCCAGTACCTAGTGGGTTTGATGAAAATATATACCGGGACTATGGACTTACAATTGAAGAATTCTACAAAAGAGTCTGGTGGAGTGATATATTAAAAGGTGCCAAGTTATATGATGTCAAATATACAGGAGTCATCATAGAAACTTATAATGAAGATGTTAAGCCTCCGTTTGAAACAGCAAGTTATGATACAAAAAATAATTTAATTATGTATGGAAGAGAATTGTTAAAAAATGATGGAGAGCTTGGTTTTCACGGTTATAATCATCAATCTTTCGCACCAGAAGGTTTTATAAAAGAAGACTTGGGGTATAACTTTTGGGAAAGTACAGAAGACATGATGGGAGCATTGAAGGAGATTAATCGTTATTCCAAGGAAGTCTTTCCGTATTATAATTTCAAAGTCTATGTACCGCCATCAAACATATTACATCCTATGGGAAGAGCAGCTATTAAGGAAGCTGTTCCAAGTATTAATATTTTAGCTAGTTTATACCTTGCTGGTGAAGAATCTGATGCTTATGTTCAAGAGTTTGAGATTGCTAAGGATCAAATGATTGAATTACCACGTATAACATATGATTACATCAATGAGGAAGGTGAAGATTGGTCTATATATACAACAATTAATTTCTTCGGAGTATTTTCACATTTCATTCATCCTGATGATATTTTGGATCCAAACAGAAATATGGGATATTCATGGGAGGAAATGAAAGAACAATATAATGAAATGTTAAAAGATATAAAAGATAATTATGGATGGCTAAGAAGTATGACTGCTTCACAAGCAGCAGAAGAATTAAAAAAGTACTTACAATGTGATGTGAAATTTGTTAAGAATGAAAATGGGATATATGGTTTTATGACAAATTTCAGAAAAGATATGTATTTCATATTGCGTACAGAAAAAGAAATAAAGAAAACAGTTAGTTGCACAGTGTCCGAAATTGATAATAATATATATCTTGTTCATACATTAGAGCCTGAATTCGCTGTGAAATTCTAAATAATAAATTGAATTAAATAGATGCTAAGAACAGTATTCGACTTATAAAATCAAGGAAAACATATTGAACTTATTGAAAAATAGTATGGATTAGTATTATTAAAGGAAAGAAAGGATGGATAATATGAGGATATGTCTAATTACAGAGGGAAGTTATCCTTATGTTATAGGTGGAGTTTCATCGTGGGTCAATGCATTGATAGGTAATTTTCCACAGCATGAATTCATTCTTTATTGTATTGGTGCTAAAGAGGCAGATAGAGGTAAATATTTATATGATATTCATGATAATACTACAGAAATTAGAGAAATCTTTCTAGATGAATTTTTAAAAGAAAAAGGTAAGTATGGAAAAAGATATAAAATAAATGCTATGCATACGAAAATCATATCTGATATGTTATGTGGAGAAAATATTGATTGGCATGAATTTTTTATATGCATCAGGAATATAGGTTTCAAAAATGTATCAGAATTTTTTATGAGTAAGAGTTTTTTTGATATTATAAAACAGGTTTATGATAATAAATATGCTCATATGCCATTTACTGAATATTTTTGGACTATAAGATCAATGTTACTACCTTTGTTCAATCTACTTGTGCAAGATATACCAAAAGCTGATATCTACCATAGTGTTGCAACTGGTTATGCGGGTATCATTGCAAGTTTGGGAAGTGCTTTATATAATAAACCTTTTCTATTAACAGAACACGGCATTTATTCAAGGGAAAGGGAAGAAGAAATAATCAAGGCTGATTGGGTGAAAGGTTATCTAAAAGATATTTGGATTGATTTTTTCAATCTATTGGGTAACTGTTCTTATGATTGTGCTTGTAAAGTAGTTAGTTTGTTTGAAAAAAATAGACAGATTGAAATAGATATTGGTTGTGATAAAGAAAAAACAATGATTATTCATAATGGTATTGATGTAAATAAATATAAGGATATTACTCAAAAACAACCAGATGATGAATATATAAACATAGGAGCAATTATTAGGGTTGTACCTATAAAAGATATTAAGACAATGATAGAAGCGTTCTCTTATGTTAAAAGACAAATAAGTAATGCACGTTTCTATATTATGGGACCAATAGACGAAGATCCGGAATATTATGAGGAATGTCAGAGTTTAGTTGATGTACTTGAAGTTGAAAATATTATATTTACTGGCAGAGTTAATATAAAAGACTACCTTGGCAAGATGGACATTCTTGTATTAACCAGTATAAGTGAAGGGCAGCCTTTAGCTATACTTGAAGGCTTGGCATGTAAGAAACCATTTGTCACCACCAATGTAGGCAGCTGCAAAGAGCTTTTATATGGAAATGATGAGGATAGTTATGGATTAGCAGGATTGGTAGTGCCAGTAATGGATTATGAAGAGATTGGAAAAGCAGTTGTCAAACTATGTATTAATGAAGAACTTAGAGAACAAATGGGACAAAATGGATATGAACGGGTATCAAATTTTTATACCCATGATATGTTTATTGATCAGTATGATAAATTATATAATAGGTTGGTGGAAGAATGGCAGGAATAGGGTTTCAACTGAAGAAACTGTTTAGTGACAAAGGATATTTATATAAACTTAGAGCATATTTTTTCTCAACCATTGTTACAACAGGACCGATTATTATGTGTACATGCCTTATTGTGTTTATACAACTGTTTATGAATGTAGTTAAGCTACCTTATATACAAAAACAATTGATTATAGGGTCAATAGTATATCCTTTTGTTTTTTCACAGATTATTACCAGTGTTTTCTCTATGGTCATAACAAGGTATGTATCCGATTTATTATATAAAAAAGAATATAATAAGATAAATGCTTCTTTTATGGGGGTTATAACTCTTTCGTTAATTATTGGAGGAGTTTTGGGATTTGCCTTTTATGCAAGATCTCCTCTTCATATTAGATATAAGATTCCACCTTATATTCTATTTATGGAACTTATTATCCTATGGTTACAGACAGTGTACTTGTCTGCTTTTAGGGATTATATGAGAATTGTTAAGGGATTCCTATATGGAATTTTAATTATTGTAATAACTATCTATATTTGTCTTAGTGTACTGCAGTTGGACGTGACCATGTCCATATTGATTGGGATGGACGTAGGTTTTTTTGTGATAGTATCCATGTTGACATATTATATCATCAAATATTTTAATAAACTTGGTAAGGATTATTTTGTATTCATTAAATATATAGATAAATATGCTTCATTAATATATATTTCATTTTTTTATACATTGGGTATATATGGACATAATTTTTTGTTTTGGAGAAGTAATCTAGGTGTAACTATTTTTGAAACATATGTCTTTGCACCAGTATATGATGTAGCTGTCTTCTATGCTTTTCTAACGGTATTACCAGCTACGGTTATATTTGTTGTCAATGTAGAGACATCTTTTTACGATAGGTATAAGGAGTACTATAGTCTAATTACCACAAATGGTAATGGTATGAAAATTTCAAAAGCAAGAGATAAAATGATTTATGTTCTCTGGCAGGAGATAAGAAAATTAATTGAAATACAGTTTTTTATATCTCTTCTTTGTATGATTTTAGGAAATATCTTCCTCCCTTATGTGGGTGTTACAGGTTTATCATTGAATATTTTCATTATATTATCATTAGGTTCATTTTGCTGTTTTATGATGTTTTTTATTATGCTTATCCTGTTATATTTTGAAGATAGAAAAGGTGCCGCAATGGTTATATCCTTTTTCTTTATTGGGAACATTCTATTGACTCAGGTTTCCATAAGGTTAGGGGAGGTCTATTATGGTTTTGGGTTTTTTATTGCATCCATATTGGGATTTGCAATAGCAGTAACAAGATTAACCAACTATTTGAATGAAATTGATTATCATACATTTTGTTCACAGCCAGTAATAGCAAGAGAGAATTCTGGTGTATTTCATAGGATTGTAAAAGTATTATATAAAGATGATACAGAAGAATAATCAATATCTATGAGAATAAAACAAAAAGGGGAGCTTAGCTTGAAAATAAAAAGATATATTCCTTTTATTCTATTATGTGTAGTTTTTGCTATTTCTTTATTCATGTTATTCAATGGGGATAATTATAAGGATGATAGTATGAGTGCTGATAATAGTGAATTAAATAAAGATTCCATACTTTCACAGGAGGAAGTTGATTCTATTAAGCCTCCTGTACCACCTAGTAAGCTAGTAATTGAAGAGCAGGTTATGGGGATTAGATTGTCATGGGAATCTATTCAAGATGTATCAGCTTATGAGATTAAAATTAATGATGAACAAATTGTAAGTACAAGTACTAATGAATATATCCATGAAGGCATTAAGCCAGGTGTTCAGTATACATATAGTATAAGATCCATTGATAAATATGGTATTGGTAAGTGGAGCAAATCAATAACTGGCATACCAAAAAAGCCGGAAAAAATAATTCTCAGTGAAAAGATAGAGATGGATGGGTCTATAATGGATTGGGAAGGCATTGATCCTTTATATTCAAATGAACAGATAGGTATTACTGTTGTTTATGATAATGATAACATGTATATGTTGGTGCAAGGGGAACAAATGCAAGACGGACACTGTTTTTATATTGATCGTGATAGTAATGAGAATACAGGTTATAATCAAACTGGTTGGATAGGTACAGGCGTAGAATTTATGTTATGTGATTCTACATTATATCAGTATAAAGGAAAAGGCTCAGATTGGTTATGGGATGACATAGCAGAAATTGATTATTTTATAGGCAACAATATAGCAGAATTCATAATTCCACTTGCTAGTATGGGTATTTCTCATGTTGGAGATATAAGAATGGGATATTCACTTGGAGAGAATACTTATATACCTGATAAGAGCAAGGAAATGTTTTTTGTCAGTCAAGAGATCTTATATGATTTATCAGCTATACAGCCACCTGTCTTATTAGGTAAAGAAATCACAGCTTCCAAAGTTATAATCAGATTTCAAGGTGTGGACAAGGCTGAAGGGTATGAAATAGAAGTTGATAATCAGATTATTAATCTTGGAGAAGATAATTTTTATAGACATACAGGACTTGAGCCAGGAAGCCGTCATACATATCGTATAAGGGCAAAATCAAGTGAAAGAAATAGTCTATGGAGTAAGAAATGGGTGTTGCAAACAAAATCTATGAACCCTTTACCTGGGAAGATAAAGGTTGATGGAAAGGTCAATGATTGGACATATCTATATAAAGAATTGGCTAATGATAAACTACCTAGTGGTATTTATACTGCATGGAGTAATAATTCTCTTGGACTTTTAGTGGTTAATCCGAATATGGGTAATGAGGATATCATTTATATTGATAGTGGTAATGAAAATAGTCTTGGATACAAATCACTACCATGGAATTATCCTAAAGCAGATTATCTCATTGATGGAGAAACAATCAGTAGATATATAGGTAATGGTAGTGATTGGAAATGGTCTCCCATAGGAGAAGTGTCTATTGTTAAGACAAAAGAAATACTAGAAGTTAAAATAGACATATCACTATTTGATTTCAAACAACCTCGTGAGATTGGATTAGGTTTCATGATAGATGATAGTAACTGTATACCAGCTGAAGGAAAAGACATGATAGCAGGATATAAAGTATTAACAGATACTGCTCAACAGTTATATAGTCCAGAACATGTAGAGTTTTTTTCAGGGTCTAGAAGTATTGATGTGAAGTGGGAACCTGTTTATGGAGCACAAAAGTACGAAATGGAAGTTAATGGCAAGATAATTAGTACTAGTCAAAAAAGTGAATATAAACATATAGGATTAGTTCCAAATACTACGTATTCGTATAGAATAAGGGCTATTAATGATGATGTAATGAGTTCATGGAGTAAACCATTCACAAGGAAGACATTGGCTGACAATGTAAAGATTAATGTTGATGGTAGGAACGAAGATTGGAATGAACTTATGTTAAGTGCTTATGATGATAAAAATAACATAAAACTCTATACGTTACAAGATAAAAAAGGTTTGTACTTTCTTATACAAGGAGAGAAATTGAACGGTGAAAGCAATATTTATTTGGATATTGATGGAAGTAGTACTGGTTATAATGTATTAGAATGGCAACAGTCAGGCGCAGATTACTTGTTATATGATAACTATGTTTCAAGGTATACAGGTAATGGAGAAAATTGGTCTTGGAAAGATATTGGGGAAGCTAATATCATTTCAGATAGTAATATGATAGAAGGATATATAGATTTTCAGTTACTGGATAATAGCAATAAGAATGAATTAAAGATTGGGTTTATTAATAATGATGTCATATATTTGCCTTCAGCTTTACAAGGAATGATTACGGCTAATCATGTTGGGGCAGTATACCAAGATTTAGAAACACCTTCATCCCTAGTTGTTCAACCTACAATTGATTATATTTCCTTAAATTGGGAAGGGGTAAAAGGAGCTACTTCTTATGAGATTGAAATAAACAATAAAATTATTTCTGTTGATTCAACTAGCTATAAGGATATGGACATCCAAACAGGAAAAGAGTACTCATATCGTATTCGAAGCAAGAATTCTTATACAATTAGCGGTTGGAGTGAGAAAGTCACGAAGAAATTGATAGCTTCAGAACCACATATTAAACTTGATGGTTTAACAACTGATTGGATTGGTATAGAACCAGTTGCAGATAATGAAATATTTAGTTTGTATGCTTACATTGATAAGTACTATTTGAATATCATGGTACAGGAAAAAGAAGTGAGTAAGGAGAATTATATCTATATTGATGTGGACAATGATAATAAGACAGGATATAGGAATTCTAATTGGGCAGATTGTGGAGTAGATTATGTGGTGATTAACGGATATCTTCATAAGTATATAGGTGATGGGGAGAATTGGTCATTTGAATATATACGAGAGATAACTGGTATTAAAAAAGACAATGTCTATGAGATAAAATTGGTTAAAGGTTATATTGGTATGAAGAATTCTGATGCAATAAAATTAGGATATAGCGATAATGTAGATAAGAATATACCAAAAGAAGGTAGTGAGATGGTAGTCGTCAATAAGTGGGAATAACTGGAAAAGAGAGGATTTACCTCTCTTTTTCAGTGTTAGAATTATTGATTTAATAATCAATTAAAATTATAGATCGTAGATTTTGCTGTATTTATCTTCTAGATAATCAATAAAATACTTGGCATTAAGTGGTTCTCCAGTTGCTTTTTCTATTATCTCACTTGGAGTTAATAATTTTCCATATTTATGGACGTTTTCTTTTAACCATTCTCTGATATTTTCTAAATTACCTTGCTTAAGGTCTTTTTCAAAATCTATTGTTTCCTTCATCTTATTGGCAAATTGAGAAGCATAAGCATTACCAAGTGCATATGATGGGAAATAGCCGAATAGTCCTTCTGACCAATGCACATCCTGCAAAATACCTTCAGCATCATTTTGTGGAGTTAATCCCATATATTCTTCATATTTCTTATTCCATATTTCTGGTAAATCACTTACTAGTATCTTATTCTCAAATAGTAATTTTTCTATTTCATATCTAATCATAATATGAAGTGAATAAGTAAGTTCGTCTGCATCAGTTCTGACTAAAGAAAGCTCAGATTTATTAGCGGCTTCATAAAGGTCTTCAGAGGTAACATCTTTAAAATGTTCTGGAAAAGCCTCTTTTATAATTGGATATAGATATTCTATGTAAGAGTGAGATCTTCCAACTATATTTTCAAAAAAACGAGACTGAGATTCATGTATACCCATGGAAGTACCAGTACCAAGTGATGTGAAATTCAATTCTTCACCAATATTCTGTTCATATATGGCATGACCACCTTCATGTAATGTACTAAACAGTGCTGGTAAAAGATTATTTTCAAAGTAATGAGTTGTTATCCTAACATCATTTCTATTGAAATTAGTAGTAAATGGATGTTGACTTTCAGCCATCATACCAGAATCCATATTGAATCCTAGTGATTTCAATAATTTTTTATTAAGTGCTTCTTGTTCTTTGGTTGGGTATGTTTTCTTTATAAAATCATCGTTGATTGTAACTTTTGATTCTTTGATTCTAGCAACTAGAGGTACAATAGAATTCTTGAGTTCACTAAAGAATTCATCTAAATCATCAGTGGTCAATCCTTTTTCATAATCGTCTAATAAAGTATTGTAAGGGTGTTTAGTGTAACCTCTGTATTCAATAAATTTCTTACTGAATTCAATAACTTTTTCAAGATGTGGAGCAAATATAGAAAAATCACTTTTAATTTTAGCGTCTTCCCAAGCAGCACTAGCTTTAGCTTGGACTTCTGTATATTCTGTAACTATCTCAACAGGTATTTTTGCTATTTTGTCATATTCATTACGAAACTCTTCTGCTTTACGAAGTGTTACATACTCAAGTTCATTTTTATTATCCTCTAATAGAGATAGAAGTTCATTTAATTCATCATTTACAAGAGTTTTATAGTATTCACCTGTTAATATAGATAAAGTTTTAGCTCTTCCTTCAACACTGTTTTTTGGTGCTCCAGTTGCAGCATCCCATTGTATAAGAGCAAGTGCATGCTCAATAGCGTGTAGTTTGTCATCAGCTTCATTAAGTTTACTAATGGCTGTTTTAATATCCATACGATATCACCTCTCAGATTATTATTTGGAACCTAATTTTTCCATAAGCCTATTATAACAATAAAATAAATATAATGGAACTTATTTTCCTTGATTATTTTAACATTGTCATGTAAAATAGAAGAAGTTTATTACTGTAATATAGTAAAAACTATATGAAGTACTATTTACTTAATAAAATACATAAATCACATAAAACACTTAAAAATATAAGGTGGAATATATAATGACTGTACGAGAAAGATTGAAAGACAAGAAAAAGGTAATAGTTAAAGTTGGGTCATCATCATTAACTTATGAAGAAACAGGTGAAATAAATTATTTTAGATTGGAAAGATTGATTAGAGAGATAACTGATCTAAAAAACATGGGAAAAGATGTAATACTGGTTACATCAGGTGCTATTGCTGTAGGAACTAAAACAATGAATTTACCTAGCAGACCTAATTGCTTAGAGGAAAAACAAGCTGTAGCAGCAGTAGGACAGGCTAATTTGATGATGATCTATCAGAAGATATTTAGTGAATATAATCAAAATGTAGCTCAGATTCTTATAACTAAAAATCTAATTGACCAACCTGTTAGAAGACAAAACGCACAAAACACACTTAATGCGTTATTAAAAATGGGTGCAATCCCTATTGTCAATGAAAATGATACTGTAGCTACAGAAGAGATTGTTTATGGAGATAATGATACATTATCAGCTATCGTGAGTAAGCTTGTAAGGGCTGATTTATTAATCTTATTATCTGATATTGATGGGTTATATGAAGAAGACCCAAGAAAGAATAATGATGCCAAACTTATTACTGAAGTATCCGAGATAACAGACGATGTACAGCATATGGCAGGTGGTGCAGGTTCAGTTGTTGGAACAGGCGGTATGGCTACCAAAATAGCTGCTGCTAAGATAGCTACAAGCAATGGAATAGATATGGTTATAGCTAATGCCAGTGTTGATAATGTTATTGAAAAAATAGTATATGGAGAACAGGTAGGTACATTATTTATAGCAAAATAAGATAATAATTCAACTTTCCCACATCAACATTGCAAACCAAACCTATAACCTTAAATTTACCTGTATTAAATTAAAGGTGGGAAAGTTGAGATAATAAAAAAACCTTGAAAATAATAGGATTTTCAAGGTTTTTGTGTATGTTTTTTTAATTTTTTTAACTGGTTTTATCAATTAAATTATTAATTGATTTTACAGCTATTTTATTGGATATATCAATTACCGGTATATTTTTTTCTTTGATTTGGCTCATTAAATTATCAATAATGGAATTAACGATTTTAGCATCCTTTTCACTGACTTTTTGAGCATTCTCTAACTCCATTTTCCATTCACTTTCCAGCTTGGTATAAAATTTACCTATATCATCAAATTTCTTTAATTTAGCTAAATTCTTAATCTTATATAAGTAATATTTTAACTTGATTAAGCCAGCTTTTTTATCGTTTTCTTCCAATGTTAGTATATAGCTACAGTATTTATACAGATCAGATGCTTTATTTTGAATAGCTAGGTCATTATCTGTAGTAACTAATTCAGGATAGTTTTTCAATAATTCTTCTTGTGGAAGTATAATCTCTTCTGATGGCTCAGATTCTGACTTACCAGAACTTGACTCACTTTCAGAGCTACTTGAAGAGTCATCACTGCTTTCTTCACTTTCACTTGAACCGCTGGACTTAGAACTATCTTCACCTTGTGATCCAGATGATTCTTCTTTGCCGCCACCTTCTGATGCCATCTGAGTCAATAATTTTATCTGGCTTTTTTCAACATCTATAGCAACTTTTTGTATTTTTTGCTTATCAGCTTCATCAGATATATTTTTACTTAACTCATTAATCAAAGCTTTGAAATCAACTGCATTTTCATCATTATCAGTAATATAGTATATTCCTACTTCGTTGGCTTTCTCATGAAAATCCATTAATTCATCATAACATTTAATATAGTCTTTCTTTTCTAAAAGATTAATTATCTCATCAGTAATATTGACTAGTTGATATTTTAATGACTTATTCACAAGGGTTGAATTAGCCTTTTCATCTTTTTGTTCACTATTTGAACAACTAGTTGAAATCATTATAAATATTAATAAAGTTATCATTATTTTTTTTATCATATTATTCACTCCAAAGTAATGAAATATTGTTGGACTAAACTTATTATTTGATATTAACCTCGAAAAAATACAAATATAGTTGAAAAAAAAATAAAATAATTTATAATAATTATTATCAATTCATATATTTATAGATTTTTTTAAGAAACAACTTGATTAGTTACCTATTAGAGATTAGAATAGATGTAATAAGCACATAACTGTAATATGACTATTTTGTGATATAAGAATGACAGGAGGAAAATATGGAAAAGAAAAAAATTGACCGTATAAATGAACTTTATAAAAAAAATAAAATCGAAGGACTTACTGATGAAGAAAAGATTGAACAATCACTCCTTAGAGAAGAGTATCTAAATGCTGTAAGAAAAAATTTCAAGAGTACTATGAATACAATAAAGCTAAAAGATGAAAAAGGCAATATTACTCCGTTAAAGCCTAAAAACAAGAGATGATTAAAAAAGAAATAAGAGAAAGCTATTTAGATAAAAGAAGTAAAATGTCTAAGGATGATGTTATTAATAAAAGCAAGTCAATATATAATAAAATAATAAATAGCAGAGTATACAAAGAATGTTATGATCTATTCATATATGTAAGTAACTTCAATGAAGTAGATACTCTAGAAATAATAAAAAAAGCTTGGGATGATAATAAATTAGTTGCAGTTCCAAAAGTTGAAGAGAAGGGCATTATCAAATTTTACTATATTAACTCGATGAAGGATTTGAAAAGAGGTAAATTCAACATATTGGAACCAAAAACTTTGATTGAAGGTGTACCAACAGGGAAATCCTTATTCGTTATGCCTGGTGTAGCTTTTGATAAATCTAAAAATAGAATTGGTTTTGGTGGAGGCTATTATGATAGATATCTATTCAAGTTTAGAAAAGCATTTAATATAGTAGCTATATGTTATGATTATCAGCTATTGGATAGTGTTCCATCCGATGTTTATGATGTAAAGCCAGATTATATTTTTACTGAATCCCAAGAGATTTAAATAAGAAAAAAATACGTCATAAAAATACTAGACTATAATAATTTAAGAGGTGAATAGACATGGAAGAATTAAATATCAAAGGGCAAAGAGCCAAAAAAGCCAGTTATGTTTTATCTGGACTTTCTTCAATTGATAAAAACAAAGGCTTGAAGGCTGTTGCTGATGCTTTATTATTAAATGAAAAAGCTATCATTGAGGCTAATAAGATTGATGTGCTTAATGCAGAGAAAAATGGTATAAAAGGTTCTTTGGTCGACAGATTGACTCTTGATTCTAAACGCATAAAATCTATGGCTGAAGGAATTGAACAGATTATTCAATTAGATGACCCTATTGGTGAAGTAATGTGGATGAAAAAGAGACCTAATGATTTGGAGATAGGTAAAAAAATAGTACCACTTGGAGTTATTGGAATAATATATGAGGCAAGACCAAATGTTACGGTAGATGCTTTTGCTTTATGTTTTAAAACAGGAAATGCAGTAATCCTAAGAGGTGGTAAAGAAGCAATAAATTCTAATCTTAAGATTATTGAGATTATTAAAAATGCACTTGTCAGTGCAGATATGCCAAGTGATGCTGTATCACTTATAGAAGATACCAGCAGAGAGACAGCTACAAATATGATGAGACTCAATGAATATCTTGATGTCTTAATTCCTAGAGGTGGTGCAGGATTAATTCAAGCAGTTGTAAACAACAGCACTGTTCCTGTAATAGAAACAGGTGTAGGTAATTGCCATATCTTTGTTGATAAGGAAGCTAATCTAGAAATGGCAAAAGATATTCTTGTTAATGCAAAAACTCAAAGACCAGGAGTATGTAATGCATGTGAAAGCCTTGTGGTTCATGGTGATGTAGCAAAAGAATTTTTACCTATGGCTTGTAAGGCTCTAAGAGAACATAATGTAACTATTGTAGGGGATAATATTGCAAAATCTATAGTAACGGATATTGAAGAAGCTTCTGAAGAAGATTATAGAACAGAGTACTTGGATTACAAGATATCCGTAAAAGTAGTTAATGACATTGATGAAGCAATTAATCATATTAATAAAAATAATACTAAGCATTCAGAATCAATCATTACAGAAAACTATACTAATGCCAGAAGATTTTTGAATGAAATAGATGCCGCCGCAGTATATGTGAATGCATCTACCAGGTTCACAGATGGCTTTGAATTTGGTTTTGGTGCAGAGATAGGTATAAGTACACAAAAACTTCATGCAAGAGGTCCTATGGGGCTTAGAGAGCTTACAACTACCAAGTATGTGATCTATGGTAATGGACAAGTAAGAAATTGATAAGGTAATTTTCATATAGGTAAAAAAAGGGCGATTCATAACAATATTTTTAATATTTATTATGAAATCGCCTTTTATTTTTTATTATTCATCGTCCTCATTGCTATCTTCTTCTTCAATCAAATGCATAAATGTCTTGGATACTATATCAAATTCATCGTCATCTTCAATGTTTGCAAGTTCAACGTCTTCGTCGTTTGAGGAAGAATATCTATAAAGTAGAACGTCATCTTCGTCTTCTGGAAGTAAAGCAATATATTCTTTTTCATTTGCTTCAAAGACACCTAATACTAGACATTCAATATTTTCGTCATTATCCAAAGTTAATGTTATAGTCTCATGGTGGTGTTCATGTTCGTGGTTACAACAATCATCTTCGTGGTCATGGCAATGGCAATCTTCATGTTTTGAAGTATTGTCATGGTTACAATTACAATCATGGTTATTTTCTTTATTCATTATAATTCTCCTGTCCATATAATTATTACTAATTATATTTTGTTTTTTTACTTAGCATTCACTATCAAAAATAAATGCCAGGTATCATACTAAAAAAGTTTAATATTAATTGGTTGAATCTACCTAATTATTATATTACATATATACTCATAATTAAAGCAAAAAATTATAACATATTATTAAAAGATAATTACGAATATTAAACTTTATTATCTATATTTTTCCCCTCTAATGAAAAATTATCCTTATCAAATATATTATAGAATCAAATTATCTTCTACTATTTACTATATAATTAAAATATCCTAGTATATACAAATAAGATAAAAAAATATATAATGAAATAAGTTATAAAAAATGTTCTATGATTATAACAAGTAAGGAGGGCTAAAAATGGAGAAACAATGGTTACAATGGGCTAAAGAATTACAGGCAATATCACAATCAGGTCTGGCATATTCAAAAAATGAATTTGATATTGAAAGATTCCAGAGAATAAGAGAAATCAGTGTTGAAATAATGAGTGAATATACCCAGATCAGTAATACAAAAATCAGGTCACTTTTTGCTAATGAAACAGGTTATCAAACTCCTAAAATAGATGTTAGAGCTGTTATATTCAACAATAACAAGATATTAATGGTTAAAGAGAAGAAGGACAATAAATGGTCACTACCCGGAGGATATGCTGATATAGACCTTAGTGTATCGGAAAATGCTAAAAAAGAATCTATGGAAGAAGCTGGAGCTGTAGTATCACCAAAACGTATTATAGCTGTTCTTGACAGGAATAAATATGTCGATGATGATTACCCTTATTCCATATATAAAATATTTGTTGAATGTGATTATATTGAAGGGGAGTACATAAATAACATAGAGACTTGTGAGGCTGAATTCTTTGATTCTGATAATTTACCCCAGTTATCTCTAGGCAGGAATACCAAAGAACAGATTGAGATGTGTTTTAAGGCTAGAGAAAAGGAACTGTTAGAGCCTATATTTGACTAAAGATACGGAGGATTTAATAAATGGGAGATTACATACACGAACTGAGAAAAGAGGTTGGGAATAGACCTATAATCTTAAGTACAGCAGGAGCTGTATTGATTGATGGTAATGACCGGTTCTTAATGCAGTATAGATGTGATAATGACACATGGGGGTTACCTGGTGGCGCAATAGAATTAGGAGAAACAGTAGAAGATGCAGCAATAAGAGAAGTTTTTGAAGAAACTGGTTTAACAGCGTCTGATTTAAAATTATTCAATATATATTCTGGACCTGATCAACACTATATATACCCTAATGGAGACGAAGTATATATGGTTTGTATCACTTATTATACTAGAACTTATGAAGGTGAAATCAAAATAGATGGTATTGAAACAAAAGACATAAAATTCTTTGATGTAAATGACTTGCCAGATAAGATAAGTCCACCAATCAAATGTGTTGTAGAAGATATTATATATAAGATAAACAATAAATTAGTTTAAAAAGTAAGATGTGTGGTATATCAGTTATATTCCACACATCCATTATGAGTAATAGATTCAAAAATGACATAATCATCTTTTAATAATTTGACTTTGATTTTTGCTGACATACTTTCTATGATTTTTCGGTTCATGTTGCCATTTTTAGGTGCTATAAGTATGTTATTATCACTGCACATACTTCTGATTTCCAATTTATAATTACCTTGGGACAATTCTATGTGCAGATTATTTTTGGAACAAAGAAGTTTTGTGATTTTTGCTTTTAGATAAGTTGCAAATCTATATTCTTTTCCTGCTACATACAATATGCATATCAATCCTGTGAAAGTCTTACTGATAAATGGAATGGATGCTATTGAACACATTAAGCAAGTATCTTTTACATTAAAGGTATTGGAATGTACCCAAATCCATCTTTTGGGGAAAGAAGTACCAAAGTCTTTTTCCAAATAACCTGTACCGTTATTAAAATCTATAGTCCTATCATTTATTTTCATATACCCTTTCAGAGAATGAGACAAACTTATTATACTGTGGAAACACTCCATGAATGGAATATATCTATAATAACCCATTATGGTAGGCAGTTTAATATTTCTCTCTATATTAGTGAAATCCCCAAAAACAATTTTACCTTTAATTTTACAATCATTATGGTCAATGTTTATTATCATTTTTGAATCTGAAAAAACACAGTTACTAATATTAAGTACAAATGGCTTGTCAGAATAGGAAAATGATTTTATGGCGAATGGGATGTATAAGGGCAGATTATTGGAATTATCGATAAATTGGATGAATGCATGGCGTTTGTACTTAGAAGTACTAGTTGAAATTCCTGGAATAAAAGCACATGAGTACTTGTTGTTGGCATCTACACATTTATAATACCAGCCTTCAAAATAATTCTGTTTTTCAATATTACCTTGCAAACATACAGGGTTACACATTTTATATATTTTATTCTTTTTCATAATCATACTCAGTATCCAATTCTATTTTTTTCAAATCTCTGTTGGCAGGTCCATCAATGAATGTTCCATCATAGTTGAATCTGGAACCATGACAAGGACAATCCCATGTTTTTTCAGCATCATTGAATTGTACTTTACATTTCATATGTGGACAGGTAGTATCTAGTAGATATAATCTATTATTTTCATCACGATATGCACCAATGGTTATATTATCTACCTTTATAACTTTACCTTCAGTGGGTTTTAAGTTTTCTATTTCTTCTTTACTGTTTTTGAATCTGCTTGCAATAAATTCTCCACTAGTATTAACTGAATCTGCAAACATGTTTCTTAAACTATCAAGAGTAAAAGAGCGGGATGGATTAAATACATCTTTCCAAGGATTGGTTCCCTCGGTTATTAAGTCTTTGATGATCATTGCTGCAACTGTACCATTGGTCATACCCCATTTTCCATATCCTGTCCCTACGAAAATATTATCGTAATCATTAGATAAAAGACCAATGTAAGGTACTTTGTCTATAGTAATATAATCCTGCGCAAGCCATTTGTAATCTATAGAAACATCGTTGTATAATTTATTAATATAGTCCATTAAAATTGTGAAATTATAATTCTCATCTTCACTTTGACCTGTTTTATGAGATTGTCCACCTATAAATAATAACCTGTCATTATGAGTGTCCAGATATCTGAAAGACCGTGTATCCCTATCACAACTAATATACATACCATTTTTTAGTTTTGTATGACCTGAAGCACCAACAACATATGAGGTATAAGGGGACATCTTAGCAAAATATAAATGACCTTTTGAATAAAAGGGATAATGAGTTGCTATAACAATGTTTTTGGCAGTTATGGTATTAGAGGTAGTTGTAACAATATTATTTTTAGGCTCAATATTTATGGCTTGAGTATTTTCATAGATAGTTCCTCCATTTTCCTCAAAAATACGAGCAAGTTCTAATATATATTTTCTTGGATGGAATTGGGCTTGATTCAAGAATCTTATTCCACCTTCTATACCAAATGGAAGATCAGTCAAATCAACATATTCTGCTGGTAATCCAAGACTAAGTGCCGCTACCAGTTCTTTGTTTATCATTATTACATTGTCTTTATCAGTAGTATATACATAAGAAGGTTCAATACATAAGTCGCAATCAATATCATATTTTTTGACTGTATCAATAATAAATCTTATGGCTTGCTGATTAGCATCTGCATATTGTTTCGCAAGTTTTTTACCAAAAGTATCTATAAGATAGGAGTATATAAGATTATGCCCAGATGTTATTTTACCAGTTGTATGTCCTGTTGTTCCTAGACATATTTTGTTTTTTTCTATTATAATGGTTTTGAGACCTTGCTGTTGTAATAGGAGACCAGTAGTTATTCCAGTGATACCACCTCCAATTACAACACAATCTACAGAAATATCCTCTTCTAGAGTAGGATAATTAGTTGAAGGTGTTGATTTGATCCAATATGAGTCAGATTCGTACAATTGCAATACCTCCTTAATGTGAAATATAAGTTTTTTATATAGATATATTATAGTTATTACCAAGTAGCTAACTGGTTAGTCATAATCCGGGCAGCTAAAATATTAGAGAAAGATTTTAGTAAAACTTGTAATAGGTGGCAAAATCAAGTATAATAGGAACAAACGTTCTAACATATTATTGTAAAAGTAGGTGAGGGATTGATATCGTACATAAAAGGAACATTAGAATTTGTTGGTGATGATTTTATAATTATAGAATCACAGAGTATAGGATATGAAATAAAGATTTCAATGTCTGCAATACAGGATTTACCTTGTATCGGTGAGAATATTAAAATGCATACGTATTTATATGTTCGAGAAGACGCCATGTTATTATATGGTTTCATAACAAGAGATGACTTGGAAGTATTCAAGAAACTGATAACAGTTAATGGTATAGGGCCTAAGGGTGCACTTGGAGTATTATCTACGATTACTCCTGATGAATTAAGATTTGCTGTTATAGCAGATGATGTGAAGACTATATCAAAGGCACCAGGAATAGGCAAGAAAACAGCTCAAAAACTCATATTGGAACTTAAGGATAAATTAAAATTAAAAGATTATAGTGATAGTGTAGGTGCAGAAATAGAAGGTAACAGTCAGTTAGCTTTAACTTCTAATGCTAAAAATGATGCTATAGCCGCTTTGGTAAGCCTTGGTTATACAAGTACTGAAGCAGTAAAAGCAGTAAGAACGCTTGAGATAACAGAAACAACTACAGCAGAGAATATTATCAAAGGTGCATTAGGGAAGTTAGCAAGCTTTTAATCATGCTGTTAAAGGAGTAAATTAATAATGGAAAAAAGAATTATTACAACAGAACTGATGGATGAAGATTTGAAGATAGAGCAAAACCTAAGACCAAAATTGTTATCAGATTATATTGGACAGGCAAAAGCAAAAGAGAACATGAAGGTTTTTATTGAAGCAGCTAAGCTGAGAGAAGAACCTCTTGATCACGTATTATTATATGGTCCTCCAGGATTAGGTAAAACAACGTTGTCCAATATCATAGCAAATGAGATGGGAGTAAATCTAAAAATCACTTCAGGTCCTGCAATAGAGAAGCCTGGAGATATGGCAGCTATACTTAATAATCTTCAAGAAGGAGATATACTTTTTATAGATGAAATACATAGACTGAATAGACAGGTAGAGGAAGTTATGTACCCTGCTATGGAGGATTTTGTTATTGATATAGTTATAGGTAAAGGTCCATCTGCAAGGTCAATAAGACTTGATTTGCCTAGATTCACCTTGGTAGGAGCAACTACGCGTATAGGACTTTTAACATCACCTTTAAGAGATAGATTTGGTGTTATCAATAAATTGGAGTTCTATACCTTAGATGAATTAACAGACATTGTAAAAAGGTCAGCCTGTGTCTTAGGTATAGATATTGATGAAAAAGGGGCTGTGGAAATAGCAAGAAGGTCTAGGGGTACACCTAGACTTGCTAATAGATTGCTAAAACGTGTTAGAGATTTTGCCCAAGTCAAATACAAAGGTGATATAACTAAAGAAGTAGCTGATTATGCGCTTGATCTACTAGATGTTGATAAAAGCGGTTTGGATAAAAACGATAGGAAGATGTTACTTGCTATGATAGAAAAATATAATGGAGGACCTGTAGGTCTAGATACTCTTGCAGCAACCATTGGTGAGGAGTCAGGGACAGTTGAAGATGTTTATGAACCTTATCTGATACAGCTTGGTTATATTAATAGAACTCCCAGAGGCAGGACGGTTACGTCACTATGTTATAAACATTTTGGAATAGATTGTAGTAATGATTATACCAATGATAACTAACTATTGACAATTTCTTCCAATAATATTAAACTATACATAGTGTTAAATATGAAATTTATTTATATATGGGGGGAACATTATGGATAGAGAATTACAGTTGCTAAGTCAGATTAGCAATAATGAACATGTGACCCAAAGACAATTAGCTAAAGATTTAGGTTTATCCCTTGGTTCTATCAATGGGATTCTACAGGATATGATTAATAAAGGATATATCAATGTACAGCAGATTAACTCCAGAGCTCTAAAATACATAATAACTCCTTTAGGTAAAAAAGCAAAGGATCTAAAAACATACGATGAAGTGGTAGTGAGTTATAAGATGATTAGCAAGGTTCGTCAGATGACTAAGAAAATTATTGAAGAACAGATAGAAAAAGGGTACTACCATTTTTATCTGTACGGACAGCATGATGAAGTATATAAAATAGTCAAGATGAGTATTATTGAAGCAAAAAGATTGCATAATGTAACCTATAGTGAGATAGAAACGCTATCAGAAGCTGATGATACAAATGGTATCGTGATTACTTGGAATAATGATGATGGGGTGACAACAGATAACAACCTAGTACTTAATGTCTTAAGTGACGTAGTATAGTTTTATATTATATATGAATAATAATTGTGTTATAATAACATAAGGAACTATATATGCTTAGAAACAATAATTCTTAATTGTCAATTATTGTTTCTTTGTGTTATAATAGCATTAATTATAATTAAAAGTTTTAACATTAAGTAGCCGTACTAAATGTTGCATAGAATATTTATAGTATATTGGTTATGCTAATAATGGAACAAGCTTTAATAAGTAGTAAAGGGGGTCTAGTATGTCACCAAAGAATAATACAAAAGTAATAATTGGTGGTAATGTATATACATTATCTGGGGACGAGAGCGAAGAATATATTCAAAGAGTGGCTCTTTATATCAATAATAAACTAGATGAACTAAAGGCTTCGGAGAACGGACAATTTCTTAATACTAGATTAATGTCTATATTATTAGCAATCAATATTGCTGATGATTATTTTAAGGCAAAAGAAGGTACTGTAAATCTAGAAAAATCTTTTAAATTAAAAGATGAACTGATACTAGAAAAAGAACGTGAGATTGAGAGATTACAAGAAACAATACATAAATTAGAAGCTGATAAGAACGAACTAATTGAACGGGCAGACAGATTAGAAGAAGACATGGAAAATTATAAGGCAGAACTAGATGAATACATAGAAACATTTGATTTAGAAAACGGGTAGTAATATAATGTATATTACTACTTTTGTTTTACACAAGAAAGTAAATAATGATTGCGGTTTCAACAATAAGAAATTAGATAGCCGCATTATAGGTTTAGTATATAGAGAAAGGTGAAATTTATGAACGATAAACCAGAATTATTATCACCAGCAGGTTCATTTGAAAGTATGATTGCAGCAATTAATGCTGGTTGTGATGCTGTTTATGTTGGAGGTAAGCAATTTAGTGCTAGAGCATATGCTTCTAACTTTGATACAGAAGAATTAATAAAAGCTATAAAGTATTGCCATCTAAGAGGTGTAAAGATATATGTAACTGTTAATACTCTATTTAAGGACAAAGAGATAGAGGAGCTTATTAATTATATTAATATTATTTATGAAGCAGGAGTTGACGCTTTAATCATACAAGATTTTGGCATATGTAAACTCATTAGAGATAGATTTAGGGATTTAGAGATACATGCAAGTACTCAAATGACAATTCATAACCTGCAAGGAGTAAAATACCTTAATGAATTAGGTTTCAAACGAGTTGTATTAAGTAGAGAATCAAGTCTGAAAGAAATAAAATATATTACCAGCAATACTGACACAGAAATTGAATGTTTTATTCATGGAGCATTGTGTTATTCATATTCAGGTCAATGCTTAATGAGTAGTATTTTAGGCGGTAGAAGTGGAAATAGGGGAAGATGTGCAGGAACATGCAGATTACCTTATGCACTATATGAAAAAGATGAAAAGATGAATCATTCAGGAGGCAAGTATTTACTAAGTCCAAAAGATATTGCTACTATTGATCTATTACCTGAATTGATTAATGCTGGAATAACATCTTTTAAAATTGAAGGTAGGATGAAAAGCCCAGAATATGTAGCTTCTGTCACATCAGTATATAGAAAATATATAGATAGATATTATGAAAATCCTAATGGTTATAATGTAGATAAAAGAGATATGGAATTACTTCTTGAAATATACAATAGAGGTGGCTTCTCTACAGGGTATTACAATAATAAATCAGATATAATGTCAATGAAAAAGCCTAATAACCAAGGTGCTTATATAGGAAAAGTTACTAATGTTAATAAAAAAAGCAGAACAATAGAAATAAAATTAAATGGTAAAGTGAATAAAGGTGATAAATTAGAGATATGGACAGGTAATGAACCTTTCCCTTCTGTTACTATCAAAAAGCCATCAGATAGTGCTAATATCACTCTAAAAGACTATAACAAATATATCCTTCCAGGTAATTTGGTTTATAGGGTAAAAAATAAACAGACTTATGATGACATAGGTAATAATATCATCAAAGTAAATAAAAAGTTAGAGGTGGAAGGTAATTTAAAAGTTAATGAAGGCAAAGTAATTGAATTGGAATTGAATTATAACAATTTTAATATTAGAGAATCAGGATGCATTGCTGAAAAAGCTAAAAATCAATCCCTTACTCAAGAAAGAATAATTAAACAGATCAAAAAAACTGGGGATTTTCCATTTGAATTAGTAATGAAGAATGTAAACATTGATGATAATATATTCATTCCTATCAGTGAGATCAATAAACTTAGAAGAAATGCTTTAGAGAACCTAGAACAAATGATTTTGGATTCATATAGAAGAGAACCTAAAAAATTACCTGATTATAAGATTGACAAAAAAACAGTGAAGATGCCTAAGTGTAATGTAAATGTTTTAATCAGGAATATGGAACAATTAGAAGCCATAAAAGATTTTAATGTAAAAGATATATACATTGAAAGTGAACTAATAGAGATAGAAGATATCAAGAGAATGATTGATATGTGTAGAAATTATAATGCAAATATATTTATAGCTCTGCCAAGAATATTTGATGAAACTATCCAAAAGAGATACATGACGAAATATAAACAAATGGAAAAATTAGATATTAAGGGCTATTTGATTAGAACATACGGTGAAATGTATTTGCTGAAAGGTACCAACAAACAAATTATCATTGATTATAACATGAACATTATTAACAATGAAACAATATCTGCTTGGAAAAAAGAAGGGGCATCACGTATAACATTGTCACCTGAACTACACAATAGAGAAATCAGCGATTTAGACACAAGTCAATCCGAAATAATGGTTTATGGATATCTTCCGCTAATGGTATCAAAGCAATGTGTTGTAAATAATACTAGTAATAATAAGAAGTTATGTTATAATAATAAAAAATATTATTTAAAGGATAGATATGGTAAAAAGTTTCTAGTAGATAGAAGATGTATTAATTGTATTAATGTTATTTATAACTCAAGTCCATTAATATTATTAGACCAATTAGACAAAGTTAATGATTTAGGTATCAGTAATCTAAGATTAGAATTCACTAGTGAAAGTAAAGAACAGATAGTTAAGATCATGAAATTATTTTTTAGTATTATATGTAACGTTAAACAATATGACAGAGAAAGCATACTTGATAATCTTGGTGTAGAAGAATTTAATAGAGGTCATTTTTTAAGAGGTATAGAGTAGGTGGGAACATATGTTCGAGATAATAATTAATATTACTAGATTTATATTTATATTATTAGCAATATATTTTACTTATCTATGTTATAAATTATATAGATGCAAATATAAAGCAGTTAATAATAAAAAGAATAAATCTATGACACAGGGGTCAAATGAAAACTTTTATTTAAAAAATCAAAGAATAACATTATTGATAACACATTTTCTTGGTTTCATGATATTAATTGGTGCATCTGATAAACATAAACTGGATTTATTGATTTTATATGTAGAGCAAGTTATGTTTTTTATGATAATCTGGTTCTTGTTAAAGAAATTATATACTGAGTATAACTATTTATTATGGAATACTTCCTTATATCTAATATCCATATCCTTTATAATATTAGCAAGGATAGATTACAATGTTGGGTATAGACAATTTCTTATGGCTATACTTGGATATCTATTTGCTATAATAGTACCTATATTTATTGACAGGTTCACTTTTCTTGATAAGTTGGAGTGGGTTTATATTGGTATTTCAATAATATTTCTTGTTATAGTTAACTTTGTAGGTACTGAAAAACATGGAGCTACCAACTGGATATTGATTGGAGATTTTAGCTTTCAACCATCAGAAATAATAAAAATACTGTTTATTCTATTTTTAGCTGCTTACATGAGAAAAAGAGATAAGATTATTCATGTGGTGATTGCAGCGATACCATCATTGATACTAATAATTTTACTAGTGTATCAAAAAGATTTAGGAACCGCTTTAATATTTTTTATAATATTTATTTCGGTTATTTATATATCTACTAATAAACCTTTTTATTTTTTAGGAGGTCTTTCAGGGGGAATTGTAGGTTCATTCATAGCTTATAAATATTATTCTCATGTAAGGGACAGAGTTGAAGCTTGGATTAATCCTTGGGCTGATATTGATAGAAAAGGATATCAGATAGCTCAATCATTATTTGCAATAGGTGCTGGAGGTTTTTTTGGTAAAGGATTGACAAAAGGTATGCCAAAAGTTATACCAGCTGTTGAAACAGATATAATATTTGCAGCTATCTGCGAAGAATTCGGTAATATATTTTCAATATTATTAATTATAATAATGGCTTTATTTTTCTTAAGTGGTATCAAGATTGCTAAAGGTACAAAGGATAACTTCTATTTATTATTGGCAAGTGGGATAAGCTGTACGTTTGCATTTCAGATGTTCTTAATACTTGCAGGTGTAACCAAGCTTATACCTCTTACAGGAGTTACTTTACCTTTTGTAAGTTCAGGAGGTACTTCATTAACAATGTCAATAATAATGTTAGGTATCTTGGAAGGTATTCACATTAAGAATCAAAAGGGTGAAACAAATGAAAAGAAAAAAAGAACAAGTAAACAGAAAAGATAATAAAAGTTTAAATAATATTTCATATATATTCATAGGACTTTTTGTAATATTAATCGTGAACATCATCAAATTTGTTTATGTTGATAGTACAAATGTAGTCATTAATTCTTACAATCCTCGTATTGAAGAATTGGAACAGAATATAGTTAGAGGTAAGATATTAGATACTAACAAAAAAGTCTTAGCTGAAACTATGGTAGATGGTGATAAGTCATATAGAATATATCCTTACGAAAATATATTTTCACATATTGTAGGTTATTCCCATCAAGGAAAAACAGGTATAGAGGCTCTGGTGAATTATGATTTACTGAAATCCAATGTGGGGATAATAGAAAAAACCGTACAGTCAATATCTAAGAAAAAAAGTGTTGGTGATAATGTTGTTACTACTTTAGATGCCGATCTACAAAAGAAGGCTTATGAATTATTAGGCAATAGAAAAGGTGCAATAGTAGCCATAGAGCCATCAACTGGGAAAATACTTTGTATGGTTTCCAAGCCTGATTTTAACCCTAATTATATTGAGAGTAATTGGACTAAGTTAAATAATGATGAAGAAAATTCTCCACTATTGAATAAGGCTACTCATGGCTTGTATCCACCAGGTTCTACATTTAAAATAGTTACTGCTTTAGCATTTATAAGAGAAAATCCTGGTTGGAAGGATTATACCTATACTTGCAATGGTAAAGACGTATTTGAAGGAACTACAATTCATTGTTATTCAAATACAAAGCATGGAAAAGAAAATTTGGAAAAAGCATTTAAGATGTCATGTAATACAGCATTTGCTCATATAGGAACTAATTTAGATATGAACAATTATAGAAATGTTGCAAATGATTTATTGTTTGATACGTTACTCCCTTATCCATTACATTTTAGAACCAGTAGATTTAAACTAAGTGAAGAATCTGCTGTGAAAGAGATAGCAGAAACAGCCATAGGACAAGGTGAAACAGAAGTAACTCCATTCCATAATGCACTAATAACTTCTGCTATAGCTAATGGTGGTATATTAATGAAGCCCTATCTTATTGATAGTGTTGAAAATGCTAATGGAAAATTAATAACTAAAAATCTGCCAGAATTCTATTCTGAACTTATGAGTGTAGAAGAAGCAGGTATAATAAAAGAGTTCATGAAAAAGGTTGTAAGTGAAGGTACTGGTAAGACATCCGCTGTCCAAGGTATTGATGTTGCTGGAAAAACAGGTTCTGCTGAAGTATCAGGGAAAAAACCTCATGCATGGTATGTAGGATTTGCACCAGCTGATAATCCTCAGATAGCTGTATCCGTAATAGTTGAAAACTCTGGAACAAGCACGAAATATGCAGCACCAATAGCAAAACAGCTTTTTGAACTATATATCAATAAATAATAGTTATACGAACCCCTATAATTATAATCAAGTTATAGTTATGGTAATATATAAGTATGGTAGTTAAAAATATACAGTTGAAAAAAGTTTGAAAAAATTGTATACTTTTTAAGACGAGACATTTTATTTGAAAAATGTTAAGATGAATTACCCAAAAGCTAGGAGGCATTTATATGATTGAAGCAGTTAGTTGTGGCGGGGTGGTAATTCATAAAGGTAAGATATTATTACTTTATCAACATAAATACGAAGGCTGGGTATTACCCAAAGGTACTGTTGAAGACCAAGAAGAATATAATGATACAGCTATAAGAGAAGTACGTGAAGAAGCTTCCGTTAAAGCAAATATTATAAAATATGTTGGGAAAAGTCAATATTCCTTTATGATTGCCAATGATACGGTTGTTAAGGATGTACACTGGTATCTAATGAAGGCCTATAGCTATTATAGCAGACCACAAAGAGAAGAATTCTTTACGGATTCTGGGTATTACAAATATCATGAAGCTTACCATTTACTAAAATTCAGCAACGAGAAACAAATATTAGAACAAGCCTATAATGATTACTTGGATTTGAAAAAATGCAACATGTGGGGAAATAAAAAGTACATCTAGGGAAAGCCAGATCATAATTAGTCTACTTTATTTATTAAAGTAGGCTTTATTATTGGAGTATAACCACTTTTTTTATTAATTGATTTTATATATGTTATAATATATTTTAAAGTAGATAATAAGGGTCTAGTAACATTTTTCTGAGGATAGGAGATATAAGTAATGAAAGAAAAGATTTTATTGGTGGATGATGAAAAAGAAATTGCTGATTTGATAGAATTGTATCTAAAAAATGAGGGATATACAATTTACAAATTCTATAATGGAAATGATGCACTCAATTGCATAGAAACAGAAAAATTGGATTTGGCTATATTGGATGTAATGCTTCCTGATACAGATGGTTTTACAATTTGTAAAAAGATCAGAGAAAAATATTTTTATCCTATCATCCTATTAACTGCCAAAGTAGAAGATATTGATAAGATTATGGGATTGACAATAGGGGCGGATGATTATATAACCAAACCTTTTAACCCTTTGGAGGTTGTGGCAAGAGTCAAAACCCAGTTAAGAAGGTATATGTTGTATAATCATACTGATTCAGACGATATTGATGAATGTACTAATAGATATGATATAAGAGGTATGGTAATTAATAAAGACACTCATAAATGTACATATCTAGGGAAGTCTTTATCTCTGACTCCTATAGAATTCTCTATTCTTTGGCATCTATGCGAAAATAAAGGTAAAGTTGTTTCTTCTGAGGAATTGTTTGAAGCAGTATGGGGTCAGAAATATCTGGATAACAACAATACTGTTATGGCTCATATAGGACGTCTTAGAGAAAAGATGAATGAACCTTCAAGAAAACCAAAATTCATAAAAACTGTATGGGGGGTTGGCTATCAAATTGAATAATAGATTGAAAAATTTCAAACGCAGATTTTCTATTAGGTTCTTAATAAATTTTATTACTGCAGTAGGTATATATACAATTGCTTTATTGGCGGTATATTTTGTTGGTAGAGAAATATGTTCCGTGATTATTTGGCAAAGTGATTCTGTACTTTATAGATTACTTAAGCTTACAGATAGTGTTGTTTTCCTAATTTTCATCTGGAGTATAGGCTTTATTATTTTGTTTATAATTTATTGGGTCAAAGTAATTGGCTATCTAGAGAAGATTATTCAAGCTACAGAAACTATTTACACTTCAAAAGATGAATTGATAGAACTTCCAGCTGAACTGAATGAAGTTGAAAAACAAATGAATGAAATAAGATTTAACTTAAGAAAAAATGAACGTGCTGCAAGAGAAGCAGAGCAAAGAAAAAATGACCTTGTCATCTATTTGGCTCATGATTTGAAAACACCACTTACATCAGTTATCGGGTATCTAACTCTTCTAAGAGATGAACAGCAGATATCAGAAGAGCTTCGTATGAAATATCTTTCTATTTCTTTGGATAAAGCAGAACGTTTAGAAGATCTTATCAACGAATTTTTTGAGATCACCCGTTTTAATCTTACAAACCTTACTTTGGATATTAGTAGAGTTAATCTTAATCGTATGATGGAGCAGATTACTTATGAATTTAAACCAATGTTTGAAGAAAAACATTTGAAATGCTCTTTAAAGATAACGTCAGATATTAATATCAGGTTTGATGTCAATAAGATGCAGCGTGTATTTGATAACCTAATTCGTAATGCCATAAATTACAGCTTTGAAAATAGTACAATAGAAATATCAGTTACACAATTAGAAGATAGCGTACAACTTAGCTTCCATAATCAGGGGAATACAATTCCAAAAGAAAAATTAAACAGGATTTTTGAACAATTCTACAGGTTAGATACATCTCGTACTACCAAAACAGGTGGTGCTGGTTTAGGACTTGCTATAGCAAAAGAAATAATAGAGCTTCATAAAGGAACTATAAGTGCATTCAGTGAAAATGAAATAACTAGGTTTGAAGTTATGATTCCAAATTCTTTGTAGGAAAATCGTAAGAATTTCTTTATAAAATAATAAGAATATCTTTATATAATATTTAAGAAGAGCATTCTATGTTTTAGTATAATTATTACTAAATTAGAATGCTCTTTGTCTTTAGTACTGCTATTGGGCAAAGAAGTATTTTAGGAATGCATGTGCCAGAACATGTGTATTTTATTATTATTCAAATAGCTAAGAAGGAGACAAAAAAATGATGAAGAAAAAAATAGCAATTTTATTTGGAGGATATTCAACAGAATATAACGTATCTTTACAATCTGCCAATTCAATCATTAGAAATATCAATGATGAAATATATGAAAAAGTACTTATAGGAATTACAAGAGAAGGGAACTGGTTCAGATATTATGGCACAACAAACAACATACTGAATGATACATGGTATCTAAATGAAGATGAATGTGTGCCTGTTGTCATTTCACCTAATCGTAATCTGGGCGGGATTATTGAATTAATAGGAAGTACTAATAAATTTACAAAAATTGATGCTGCATTTCCTGTATTACATGGAAAAAACGGTGAAGATGGTACTGTTCAAGGATTGATTGAGTTAGCAGGAATACCACTTATAGGGTGTGATACACTTAGTTCTGCTTTGTGCATGAATAAGGATATTGCTCATAAACTTGCTAAAGAAGCAGGTATATCTATACCCGAAGGAATTGTCATCTCAAGTATGGAGAATGATAAGTCTTTGAAGAAAAAAACAGAACATCTCAACTATCCTTTATTTGTGAAACCTCTCAAAGCAGGTTCATCTTTCGGTATTACAAAAGTAAATGATAGGGCGAATCTGTTAGAAGCAGTTAATCTTGCATTTGAACACGATGATCAAGTAATAATAGAAGAAAACATTAATGGCTTTGAAGTAGGGTGTGCAATATTAGGAAATGATGAACTAATGGTAGGAGAAATAGATGAAATTGAATTAAGTCATGGATTTTTTGATAATATTGAAAAGTACTCTTTAGAAAGTTCAAAAATCCATTTGCCAGCACGGATAGATAAAGAAACGACAGTTCGTGTAAAGGAAACAGCAAAGCTGATTTATAGAACATTAGGTTGTAAAGGATTTGCAAGAGTAGATATGTTTATAGATGATGACAAGATAATCTTCAACGAAGTTAATACAATACCAGGATTCACTTCTCACAGCCGCTATCCAAATATGATGAAAGGCATCGGGTTGTCATTTAGCAGCATCTTAGACAAACTGATTGAATTAGGGGTGGAATAATGGAAACTATTACTTTGAATAAAAAAGATATATACACTGGTAATTTAATTCTTGTCAACAAACTCTATCCCTTAAAAAATAGCAGAGAAGAAAATAAATTATCTCTAGTACCATTAAATCATCAATATAAGGATACACTTCTTGAGATGAAGACAGCAAACATGTTGGAGCATCTTGTGAATGATCTGAAATGTGACGAAGACATAGTTCCTGTAAGTGGTTACCGTTCATATGAGGAGCAGAAAAATATATATGTAGATTCATTAGAGAATAATGGCAAGGATTTTACAGAGAAATTTGTTGCTGTTCCCAACCATAGCGAACATCAAACTGGATTAGCAATAGATTTAGCGCTAAAACAAGATAATATTGATTTTATTTGCCCTAACTTCCCATATGACGGTATATGCAATGTCTTTCGTCAAAAGGGACTTGATTATGGATTTGTGGAACGTTATGAAAAGGGTAAAGAAGCTATTACTGGGATTGCTCATGAACCATGGCATTTTCGTTTTGTAGGTTATCCACATTCTAAGATAATGAATGAATACGGATTATCTCTGGAGGAGTACATAGATTTTATTAAACAATTCCAATATGAAAACCG
This sequence comes from Vallitalea guaymasensis, assembly GCF_018141425.1. Lineage (NCBI taxonomy): Bacteria > Bacillati > Bacillota > Clostridia > Lachnospirales > Vallitaleaceae > Vallitalea > Vallitalea guaymasensis. The sequence goes on along the minus strand of NZ_CP058561.1, from coordinate 5,406,992 downwards.
TTTTAAAATAAAATCAGGTAATAAAACTATAGAGATATTTTATGAAAATATGTCTTCTCAATTGAAAACCATAGACTTACCAGATAAAGTATGCCATCTCATATCAGGTAATAATGTGGATGGTTTTATAATTACTTTGTGGGGGAATAATTTATGAATAGAAGAGAATATGCAGGAATAGATTATTTTAGGATTATTGCAGCTGCTTTAGTAGTAGCTGTTCATACATCCCCATTATTGATGATTAATGAAACTGGAAATTTTGTATTAACCCGTGTAATAGCTCGAGTAGCAGTTCCGTTTTTCTTTATGACATCAGGTTTCTTTTTGTTTTCTGATAGTAGAATGAATAAAGAAAAGTTGTATAGTTTTCTAAGAAAGACTGGTTTGTTATACTTGGTTTCCATTATTATATATATTCCTATCAACATATATAATGGCTACTTCCAGCAAAAATCTCTGCTCCCTAATATATTGAAAGACATATTTTTTGACGGTACAATATATCATCTATGGTATATACCTGCATCAATGTTAGGGGCAGTCATTGCATATTATTTAGTAAAAAAATTAGGATATCATAAAGCTTTTATAATTGCTTTGTTATTATATGTAATAGGACTTATGGGCGACAGTTACTTTGGAGTCATCCAATCATCTGAGATATTAAAATCTTTCTATGATAAGTTGTTTTCATTTTCCAGTTATACCCGTAATGGTCTGTTTTTTGCTCCCATATTCTTTGTTCTTGGTGGTATTATTGCTAGACAACGAAAACAATATTCAGTTAATCTATGTCTTATAGGATTATTAAGCTCAATTATCTTAATGACAGTGGAAGGGCTAATTCTTCATAGCTTAGAATTACAGAGACACGATAGTATGTATATTACATTATTGCCTTGTATGTTTTTCTTATATCAACTTCTTATTCAATGGAAAGGGCATTCATTAACCATTCTTAGGAAGAGTGCAATGATTATTTATATAATTCATCCAATGATGATAATATTTGTTCGTCTAGTAGGTAAGCTAACAAATCTACAAGGGATATTGATTGATAATAATCTTATTCACTATTTTGTAGTGTTGATATGTTCTAGTGTAGCAGCTATAGTAATAGCTAGAATATTAAAAAAAAAGACTGTAGAAGGTTATAAACAATTTAAATCAATCAAGTATAAAGATAGAGCATGGATTGAAGTGGACTTGGATAATTTGAAGCATAATGTTGATACTTTACAAACAATCATTTCGGAGGAATGTCAAATAATGGCTGTTATCAAAGCGGATGCTTATGGTCATGGTGCAGTAAAAGTGGCAAGCTTTTTAAATGAACAGGGGATAAAGTCATTTGCAGTGGCAACCATTGATGAAGGTATACTTCTTCGAAAAAAAGGTATCAAAGATGATATTTTAATTTTAGGTTACACTGATCCATCAAGAATAGGTCATCTTATACAATATAATCTAACACAAACAATAATAGATTATGATTATGCTAAAAGGTTAAATGATTATGGGCATTCTATAAAAGTGCATATTAAAATAGATACTGGAATGCACAGAATGGGAGAAAATGCAAATAAAGTAGAGAAGATAATTAAAATATTTCAATTTGATAATCTGGAAGTTTGTGGTATCTATACTCATTTGTGTGTTGCTGATAGCAGGGATAAAGAAGACATTATATTTACTGAGAGACAAATAAAATCTTTTTACTCATTACTGGATAATCTGGAGAATAATAATATCATATTACCGAAAGTCCATATTCAAAGCAGTTACGGACTTCTTAATTATCCTGAGGTACACTGTGATTATGTTAGATTGGGAATCGCTATATATGGTGCAGTAGATTCAATTGGAGATAAAACCAAGATTCAACCTGACCTGCGTCCCGTTCTATCTCTGAAAGCAAGAGTTGCATTAATTAGGGAGATCGCTGCAGGTGAAAGCGTTAGTTATGGCAGAACTTTTACTGCTGATGATGACTGTAGAATTGCAGTAATTCCAATAGGTTATGCAGATGGTTTTCCAAGGAATCTTTCTTGTGAATGTGGTAGTGCATTAATACATGGTCATCGTGTACCTATTATTGGTAAAATCTGTATGGATCAGTTGATTATAGATATAACTAATGTTCCAGAAGTCAAACAAGGTGACATTGTAACCCTGATTGGAATTGACGGAAGAGAAAAGATATATGCTACAGAAGTAGCTGATGATTCTAAAAGCATTGCTAATGAAATATTAAGCAGGTTAAGTTATAGATTAAAAAAAATATATATTTGATTTTTATTAATAGCAAAGATGATGAGTATGTAAAAATCAAGTAAGGAGATTTTAATATGTATAATTTTATGGAAATAGAAAAGGAACAACTGAATAATTTTAATATGGATTCTAAAGGACATATTTTTCAAACATCCTATTGGGCTGATGTAAAAGAAGAATGGGATGCAAAATTCTTTGGAGGGTATGATGACAATGGAAATCTTGTACTGACATGCGTAATCCTCATAAGAAAAATCCCTTATCTTAATAAGAGTATGGGTTATATCCCTAGAGGTTTTCAGTGTGATTACAGTAATAAAAAACTAGTTACTGAGTTTACTGATTTCATGAGAAGATACGGTAAGAAGAATAATATTGCTTTTATATCTATAGACCCAGATATCCATATACATGAAAATGAGGACTTGAATGATTTTGGTAATGAAGTGAAAGATATGTTAATTGATATAGGATATAAAAATAAAAACACGAAGAACTTTGAGAATATACAACCTAATTATGTGTTTAGACTTTATTTTGATATGAAAAAGGAGTTAAGTGAAAGAAAAAAAGATATTTTTGATGCTTTTTCCAAAAAGACAAAATATAATATCAAAATTGCTGAAAAACGTGGTCTTACTGTAGAGGTATATGATAAAGAAAACATTACTGATGACATAATTGATATCTTCCATAAAAAAATGTTGATTACAGGTCAAAGAGATAAATTCATAACAAGGAATAGGGATTATTTTAAAAAAATGATTGAAAAAATCTATCCTTATTGCAGATTGTATATGGTGAAATACAATTATGATTTAGATTCCAATAGAATAAAGAGTAATCTTAATACCCAGTTAAAGAATATGAGTAAATTGGAAAATAGGAAAAATAATATTGTAGATACCTTAGAGATCACAAGTGATAAAGATGAGATAAAAAAGAATAATAAAAAACTGCTGGATTTGGAGAAAAGAATAGCAGATAGCCAAAGGCAAATAGAAGGTTTTAACCAAAGACTACAAAGTATAGCAGAATATGAAGAGAAAACTGACGTTTATATAGCAGGTGCCATATATCTATATTATGGAGGGAAAGGATGGTATTCATATGGTGCCTCTGACAATGAGCTTCGTGATACGATGCCTAATTACCTGATGCAGTGGAAGATGATAGAAGATACTATGGATTTGGATTGTTACATGTATGACTTTAGAGGTGTTTCGGGAGATTTAGATTCCAATAATCCTCTTTACGGACTTTATAAATTTAAAAAGGGTTTTAACGGGGATTTTGTAGAATTTATTGGGGAGTTTGATTTAGTAATAAATAATTTTGTGTATAAGCTATTTCGTTTTGTATTACCTAGATTTAAGAGAATAAGGTCTAGGCTTAAGAATAAGAGTAAGTAATATAAGTTATAAGAAGCTTATTTCCAGTTGGGAGTAAGCTTTTAAAATTTGACAAAATATTTTAAAACAAGTTATAATATAATTACATACATATAATTTGACCAAATAATTTGATTAACTATATTATTTATGGAAAGAAGTGAAAAAGTGAAAAGTATTTATGAAGAGTTGATACATATGAAAGAAAACGGTGAAGCTTGTGTCATGGTTACTGTGGTTGAGATGACAGGGAGTACTCCGGTAACAGTAGGAAAGAAAATGTTGGTGGGAGAAAGCGGTACGGCCATGGGAACTGTTGGAGGTGGTGCATTAGAATATTTGGCAAAACAAAGGTGTAAGGATTTAATTGGTAAAAGAGAAAGTAAACTAGAAAAATATATACTTAATGAAGGTAAGATCCAAGAAGAAGGAACGACTGTATTACCAATGGCTTGTGGTGGAAGAGTAACCCTTTTTTATGAATATATCGGTGCTAACAAAGTCTACATTTTTGGAGCAGGACATGTAGGACAAGCTCTGACCAACTTGCTATACAAGATGAATTTTTATATTACTGTTATAGATGATCGTAAGGAAATATATGAAACTATTCAAAATGCCCATAGAAAAGTGGAGGTTTCGTATGTGGATTTTATAGAAAAAGAAAAGTTAAGTGAAAATAGTTTCATTGTGGTATGTACTCCATCACATAATAATGATTTCAATGTTCTCAACAAAGTACTTGAATTGGATTTGAAACCAAAATATATTGGGATGCTTTGTTCACAAGTCAAGTTAAAAGCTTTCCTTAAAAAGATAAATGAAAAACATGGTAAAGTTGATTTGTCAAACATGTATTCACCCATTGGTCTAGATATAGGAGGTTGTTCTCCAGAGGAAATAGCAGTATCTATAGCAGCAGAGATACTGGCAATTAGTTATGATAAAAAAGGACATAAGCATCTCAGGAATAATGAATTATTGGATAATCAGATCTGATGTTATGAAAAAGGTGCTGCCTACGGAAGGAAATGCTCATGATTAATGTAATTACAGGACCTATTAATTCTGGTAAAACAAGTAAAATGATTAAGTCATATGAACGGATTCAAAAAGGTGATGGATTTGTTTCCATTAAAAATATGGAAAGAGATAAAGTACATAGTTATGAAATAATGCAATTATCTAATAGAAAAAAACAACTTTTTATTCTAAGAGAAGATTATTTAACCAAAGATTGGTGTGAGTCATACAAGATGGGACATTACAGTTTCTCAACACCTGTCTTGGAGCATATAGAAAATACTATAAGAGAACTAATAAAATCTAGAGTAACACCAATCTATTTAGATGAGATTGGGCGTCTTGAATTACAGAATAAATGCTTTCATAAAATACTAGTAGAGTTATTGAATAGTGAATGTGAGCTTTATATTACAGTTAGAGAAGATTTTTTGGATGACCTAATAAATAAATATAATCTAACAGGCAAAATTAATGTAATATATGTATAAGAGAGGATAAAAAAGTGAATCTTTTAAATGCATTAGAATTAGACGTACAAGGTAATAATATAATTTCTATAGTTGGAGCTGGTGGAAAAACTACAACTATGTATAGACTAGGAAATGAATTAAAGGAACTTGACAGGAAAGTATTATTGACCACAACAACTGCAATTTATTATCCCATGTCAAATGAATACGATAACTTGATTATCTCAAATAACCTAGAACAGCTAATATTAGAGTCTAAGAGATTATCAAGAGGCACCATTACTATGATAGGTAAAAACATCTTTCATGATAATAATAAATTAAAAGGTATAGAAAAAGAGTGGGTGAAACCTCTATTTAATCAAGGTGATTATGATTTCCTTGTAATAGAAGCTGATGGAGCAAAAAGAAAGTCCATAAAAGCACCAACATGGTATGAGCCAGTAATAGCAAACTGTTCAACTTTGGTAGTCGGCTGCATTGGTTTAGACATTATAGGAAAGAGAATAGATGAGAACTGGGTACATAGAGCAAATATTTTTTCAAGGGTAGTAGGTAAAGAGATTGGTGACATCATTGATTATGAAACCATATCCAGATTAATTATTTCCAGAGAAGGTTTATTCAAAGGATGCAAGAACCATTCTAAAAAGGTGGTTCTACTAAATAAAGTACGTGATGATGAACAATTATTTTATGCCCAAAAATTGGGAGAAAAAATTATTAAAGATGGTGTGAACATCTCAAGGGTAATTATTGGAAATGTAAATATGGAAAATCCAATAATCAAGATTGTGGAGTGATAATTTTGGTAACAGCTATTATCTTGGCAGCAGGTTTTTCTAGAAGATTTGGCAAAGAAAAATTATTGATGAAATTAGATGGTAAACCTATGATTACTCATGTAATAGAAACAATAATTAAGAGTGATTTTAAAGAAATTATACTTGTTTATCAAAATGAAGAAATAAAGAAAATTGCTGAAAATTATAATGTAAAACATGTTTATAACCAATCATCAATAACAGGTATGAGCAGTTCACTAAAATGTGCTATCATGGAAGCTTCTGAAACAGATGCATATATGTTTATCAATGGAGACCAGCCTTTTGTTGATTCCCAAGTCATTGAAGAGTTGATAACAACATTCAATAATAGAAAAGAAAGTATTATCGTTCCAAGATATGATGGTGAAAGAGGTAATCCAGTAATCTTCGGTTCAAATTGGAAAGATGATTTTCTTAGAATTACTGGAGATATTGGGGGAAGGAATATAATCAAAGACAATAAAGAGGAAGTCTATTATTTAGATATATCTGAAAGCAAATGGGGGTTGGACATTGACACCAAAGAAGATTATTTAATTATTAAGGAGTTGACTGATAATGAATAGAGGGTTAGTTGTAGTAAGAGGAGGAGGAGATATTGCAAGTGGAACTATACATAGGCTTACAAAATGTGGGTTCAGAGTTGTAGTACTAGAGATAGATAAACCAACTGTTATAAGAAGAACAGTTTCATTTGCAAATGCATTATTTGATAAGGAAATAACTATAGAAGGTATTAAGGCTATTAGAACAGATGATATTAACCATGTTGATGATTATTTGAATAAGAGTATCATTCCAATTCTAGTTGATGAAACAGGTAAGAGTATTGATACTTTAAAACCAGATATTGTGATAGATGCAATATTAGCTAAGAAGAATTTGGGTACCAATATGGAGATGGCACCTATTGTCATAGGCTTAGGTCCAGGATTTACAGCAGGCAAAGATGTACATGCTGTCATTGAGACAAATAGAGGACATGATCTAGGTAAAGTAATCTACACTGGGAAGCCACAAAAGAATACTGGTATTCCAGGAAATATAGAAGGATACACCCATGAGAGGGTTATACGTTCTTCCAATGAAGGTATTGTAAGTACCAAAGCAAGTATAGGTGATATAGTCAATAAAGGTGATTGTATAGGATATGTTGATGAATTACCTATATTAGCTCCTTTAGATGGAGTAATACGAGGATTGATAAAAAGTGGTTTGCACGTTACTAAGAATTTTAAGATAGGAGATGTGGACCCTAGAGGTAAAGTTGATCATTGTTTTACTATATCAGATAAGGCAAGAGCTGTAGCTGGCGGAGTTTTGGAAGCTATATTGACTATGCATAAATAAATAAGTACATATAAATCTTATACACTTGGTTACAATCATAAATCAGTATATATAATTCTGTGTATAATAATTAGTAAATATATTAAATAATCTCCATCCTTAATTAAATGAGATAAAGGATGGAGATTTTATATTATTTCTTTTTCTTACTATAAGGAGTATTGACAAGAGGTAAACTAGTTCTAAATTCATTATCGTAGTTGTAATATGCATTGGATACTGCTGGTGCTGTAACTATAGAACAAATTTCTCCGATTCCTTTTGCACCATGTGCCAACCCCTCATGCTTTTTGCCAATAATTATGGGTTTGATTTCTGGAACCTTATTAGCCTTGAACAGTCCCAATGTACCGAATTTAGCAGTAGGTCTGCAATTATCTAAAGGATAATCTTCTGTTAGTGCATATCCCAGACTCATCACGGTTCCGCCTTCAATCTGTCCTTCAATGGATTTTGGATTAATTGGAGTTCCAACATCGTGGCAGGCTACAATTCTTTTTATAGTTCCATCATCATTTAATACTACGACATGTGTAGCATAACCATATGTAACATGACTGTAAGGATGCTCTTTATCAGAACCTAATGGATCAGTTACACAGGTGTATTCCCCATAGTATTCTTTACCCTCTAATTCTGATAATGATTTATCTTCTAGATCATTCTGTAATTTGGTTGCGGCTATCCTTGCAGCTTCTCCAGTAAAAACTGTTTGTCGAGAGGCAGTAGAATTGCCAGAATCAGGAGTCAAATAGGTGTCAGGAGTACTATGTACAATATTATCAGGTGATATATTGATGACTTGGCAAATCATTTGAGTGATAACTGTTGCCAGCCCTTGACCAACACAGGCTGCGCTTGTATGAGTATATATCTTATTGTCTTTAATTATCAATCTGCATCTGCCTGTATCAGGGACACCAACCCCAAGTCCTGCATTTTTCATAGCACAAGCAATACCTACATGTTTTTCCTTATCAAAATCTTCTTTAACAGCTTCTAATGTTTCAGCACAAGCTGTATATTCATCAGCAACCTGACCATTAGGAAGTATCTGACCTGGTCTTATTGCATTTCTATACCGTATTTCCCAAGGTGATATTCCAACTAACTTTGCTAGTTGGTTAATGTTATTTTCTGTAGCAAAACAGCTTTGAGTAACTCCAAAACCCCTAAAAGCACCGCCAGGTGGGTTATTAGTATATACTGCTTTTCCTAATATATCAACATCTTGATAATTATATGGTCCAGCGGCATGAGTACATGCCCTTTGGAGCACAGGTCCTCCTAGTGATGCATAAGCACCTGTGTCAGATATGATGGTAGCTTTCATAGCGGTGAAATAACCATTCTCATCACAAGCTGTCGTAAAATCCATTTCCATTGCATGACGTTTAGGGTGTACTAGTATACTTTCTTTTCGTGTAAATGAAACTTTTACAGGTCTATGAGTTTTATATGCTAGTATAGCCGCAAGATGTTGAACTGTCATATCTTCTTTTCCACCAAATGCACCGCCTACTATTTTACTGATGACTCTTACTTTATCTTTATCTAAGCCTACGGCTTCTGTACATTCTCTGTGTGTCTGGTAGATACCCTGATCAGCACAATAAATTGTTATCTTACCATCTTTTTCAGGAACAGCAACTGCACTTTCTGGCTCTAAAAAGGCATGTTCTGTAAAAGGAGTACTATAATGGTTAGTTACAACATATTTTGAATTCTTGATTCTTTCATCTGCATTTCCTCTAACTAGGTGTTCTACGGATAAGATATTACCGTTTTCATGAATTAGAGGAGCGTCGTCAGCTAAAGCTTCTGCTGGACATGTAACAGGTTTTAGTTCTTCATATTCTATATCAACCAGTGATTTTGCTTGTTCTAGAATTTCTTTTGTTTCTGCAGCAATCAGCACTATTGCATCCCCTAAGCATCTTGTCTGGCTTCCTTCTGGTATAAGTATATCCCAATCTTTCTTTAGATGACCAATCTTAGGTGAGCCTGGTAAATCTTTTGCAGTAATCACTGATATGACACCTTCCAGATTTTCAGCTTCATCAGTATTGATTTTTTTAACAATTGCACGGGGATATTTGCTTCTTAGACAGCTTCCATATATCATACCGTCAATACGCATGTCATCTACATATTCTGCTTCACCAAGTACTTTTGAGATGGCATCAACTCTATGCATATTTTCTCCAACAAGACCAGTGAAAGAACATTCTGGTATATTAGTATTTTCTCTTAATAATTTTGCAGCTAATTCTATTGCTTTTACTATCTTTACATAACCTGTACATCTGCATATATTGTTTTTTATTGCCTCTCTTATTTGTTCTTCATTAGGGTCAGGTACTTTATCTATCAATCCTTTTGCACTAATAACCATACCAGGAGTACAAAAACCACATTGGACAGCACCAGCTTCTTTGAAGGCATAGCTGTATACATTCTTTTCTCTTTCTGAAAAACCTTCTACAGTTAATATATCTTTTCCATTCAACTTATCAGTCCATAAAACACATGACTTAGTTGCTTTACCGTCAACCAGTACCATACATGCTCCACATGAACCTTCCATACATCCATTTTTAACGGAAGTAAGATTTAATGTATCTCTTAGATAATTGATCAATTTCTGTTTCTTTGGTACAAAAACACGTTGTCCATTAACAATAAAATCTGACATCGAAATCACCTCATTAGAAAACTATATTTTTCATTTACAGTGGTTATTATGTTTTTAATATCTGCAGGTAGTGTATTATGATCGTTGTTAAGGTCAATCTTCAGTATCTCATCATTAAGCCTAATTCTGCATTCACTTCCATTGTTATTACACATATAGAATCCTTGGTTCTTACTTTCTAAGAAATCTTTTTCTGTATTGAAAAGGGTGAATTTATCTTTATATGGTGCACTATCATATGGACAGAATACTTCGCAGTTACCACATTCGTTACATAAGCTGTCTATATGTATAATCTGTGACATGGACTTGCCAGGAACAGTGATTGAGATATTAGCCCTATTAGGACATACATCAACGCATGTTTCACACACCATATTACATTCAAGACATCTCTTACTTTCATTTTTTATATCATCAAATTTTTCAATAGTACCTTTTTTAACATAGGCATCTTCCATGTTTTGTTTATTAAAGTAAGTACCAAACCCTTTATCTTTTATATTTTCCTTATCCATAATAGATAAAGAGGATTTTATTGAATCAGCAATAGATTCTACAACTGTTGATGGACCACGAAGGGCATCACCTACAACATAGACATTTTCAATATTTGATTCGCATGTTTCTTCATTTACTATTACATTATTATTTTCTACCTTAATTCCATTAGATTGGAATAAGCAGGTATCAGTATTTTGACCGATAGCAGAGATAATTGAATCTGCATGAATGTTAACTATATTTCCTGTTTTTATTGGTTTGCGTCTGCCTGAATTATCAATTTCTCCTAGCTTCATTTCTTCACAACATAATTTACCTTTTTTGAATTTAGCAGGGGAGAGTAGTTCTTTGATTATTACACCATCCTCAGTAGCTAACAGCAATTCTTCTTCATCGGCAGGCATATATTTTTTGGTTCTTCTGTAAATTAGATATACATTATTAACTCCTTCAACTCTTTTTGCAGCTCTTGCTGTATCCATAGCGGTGTTACCTCCACCAATTACAACGACATCTTTACCTAATTCATATTCTTTGTTTCCATTTTTTATGTTCTCTAGAAAATCTAGTGCATCAATAGGATTCCCGTTTTCTAATCTTAGATTTACAGGATTCCAAGCACCAACAGCTAGTAATATATATTTATATCCTTTTTCTTTCAATTCTTCAATATTATTTTGTTCATGGTCTAATTTTACTTCAATACCCATTTTCTTAATAAGTTCAATATCTTTTTGGATGGAATCTGATGATATTCTGAATTCTGGTATTACGTGTTTTACAATACCACCTAGGGATTTTCTTTTTTCGAATATAGTTACATTCATGCCACATCTACCAAGAAAATATCCTGCTGCCAATCCTGCTGGACCTCCTCCTATTACGGCTACTTTTGTATGAGACTTTGTAATAGGTGAACTTAACTCATTCATAATATCATTATATGCTGCTTTTGCCGCTTCCAATTTCACGTCACGTATCTTAATGTATTCTTCATAAAAATTACGGGTACATTTAGTTGTACATGGATGACTGCATATAGTACCAGTTATGAAGGGAAGAGGATTTCTATCAATGATTACTTTTAGTGCATCTTTGTATTTGCCTTTACCCATTAGATTAATATAAGTAGGTATTTCTTGGTTAATGGGACAGCCTAATTTACAAGGAGATATAAAACAATCAACTAGAGGAACTTTTTTATTGATTTTATTATTATGTAAAGGTTTTATTGGCTTTCTATAATAAGGATCAATTACAGCATTTTCTTTTAATTCTTTTATAGCTGATGGACTGATTCTAGCGTAATTATCAGGGTTTAGATTTCTTAATTTATCAGCTAATTGTATACAGCGTTCATATCCACCATTCTTTAGTAGGGTAGTAGCAATAGTTATTGGCCATATTCCTGCTTCAGCAATTTTATCTATGTTATATGCATCAGCACCACCAGAGTAAGAAATCTTAAGGTTACCGTTGAAAGATTCCGCTAATTTGTAGGCAAGAGCTATTGAAAGAGGATATAATGAACGTCCTGACATATACATTTCTTCACCAGGGAGTTCATCATGAGCTATTTTTACTGGAAAAGTATTAGTTAGCTTAACTCCAAAAGTCAAGTTGTTCTTAGTAGCCATTTGTAATAGACGTTTAATCATTGGTACAGCATCTTCATATTGTAAATCATCCTTAAAATGAAAATCATCAAATACTAAATAATCATAACCCATTTCATCTAGAGTTTTACGCGCATAATCATAACCAAGTAGAGTAGGATTACATTTTACAAAAGTATTCAAATGCTTTTCTTCCAATAGATATGAAGCTATACGTTCTATTTCTTCAGGAGGACATCCGTGAAGGGTTGATAAAGTAATGGAAGTACATATATTAGGGGAGATATTTTGAACAAATTCCTTATCTATATTTTTGAATCTATTTATATTTTTTAAAGTATATTCTTTACATTGGAGCCAAATAGGAGAGGAAGAAGCGTCTTTCAAACCTTCAATGAAAGCATCAATTTTAGGAGAAGATATACCTTCAAAATCATATCCTACACTCATATTGAAGATAAAGCCGTTTTCATCACCGAAGCCATATTCTTTTGATAACAACTTAAGAATAAACCACGCTTTAACATATTCTTCTAAGGCTTGTTCTACTGTTAGCTCTGTTGACCACTCAACGTTATAACCTTCATCTCTTGCATTAATACAGGGTTTATTTACACATAAATCTTCACCATCTAAGGTCTGTACAGTTTTTAATTCAAAAAATCTGCATCCAGCTACATATGAAGCAATAATATTTTGTGTAAGTTGAGTATGTGGACCTGCAGCTGGACCAAAAGGAACTTCCATATGTTCACCAAATAAATCAATTTTATCTTTACTATCAATATGTACAAATTTTCTTACTCCAAATATTGTTCCCAATCTACTATATTCATCTATTATCCATTCTATAATATTCTCAAATGGAATAGGATACATTCTATCGCTCATTTTTCACACCCCTAATAAAATTTTTTCCATAAATCTGTTGACAGTTCTCTTGCTTTTGCAAATATACTAGCTTCATCTATATTTAGAAGTTCTCTATCTTTCATCAGTAACTTACCATTTATCATAGTTGTTTTTACGTTACGACCATTCATGCCAAATAGGATATGGCTATTGACATTATTTTCATCAAGTGGGGTGAATGGGTCATAGTCTAATACGATTACATCAGCATATGAATCTTTTTTAAGTATTCCCAGTGGTTTTTCATAAAAACGATTAGCTATTTCTGAATTATTATCAAATAACATCTTGGGAACTTCTGCCCATGCTACAGAAGGATTGTTATTATGATGTTTATGTAAAATGTTAGCTACTTTCATGGATTCCAGCATATCACTGGTATAACCATCTGTCCCAAGTCCAAGAACAATATCTTTATCCATTATTTTTAATATAGGAGTACAACCAACAGCATTACCCATATTGGACTCAGGATTGTGAACAACCATGGTTTCAGTTTCTTTCAGAATGTCCATCTCCAATGGATTTATATGAATACAATGAATGGCAAGAGTTTTTGAACCAAGTATATTCATATCATATAAACGGTTGACCACACGTTTATTGTGTTTATTCAAAGAATCATACAGATCTTCGATACCTTCTGCTAGATGGATATGATATCCTGTATCAGCTGGCATATTCTCTGCTATATAGTATAGAGTTTCATTGGAAAGAGTAAATGAAGCATGTAATCCCATCATACCTTTTTGCATATTGCTGGTATCTTGTTTTGCAGAGTTAATAAAATTAATATTCTCTTTAACTGCTTGAACCATTTCATTTTTGCCATTTCTATCTGATACCTCATAGCAAAGACAAGTACGTAATCCTAATTCATGTGCCACACCTGATATCTCAAATAAACTTCCAGTTGTCGCACCATAGCTTGCATGATGATCAAATACAGTTGTTACACCATTCTTGATACAATCTATATAAGTTACATAAGCACTATACTTAACATCTTCCAGGGTCAGATGTTTATCAATTTTCCACCACATACCTTCTAGAATATCTGAAAACTTTTTAGGATGATAACCTTTCAAGGATAACCCTCTAGCAAAAGAACTATAGATATGATGATGTGTATTAATAAGACCTGGCATAATCAATCCTTGATTTGCATCAATAAATTCTTCATTTGGATATTTTTCTCTCATATCTTTAGTGGTTCCCAAATCGTAGATAAGATTATCTTTCACACATAGACAGCCATCTTCAATAAATGGATTATCACCATCTCTGGTTATCAATTTCCCATTACCCAATAAAATCATATAAACCCTCCTTATAATACCATTAATTATATTAAGATTATTTAGAATATGACTTAATAATATAATACTTATCATGTTAGTTATTAAATTATATTAATTAAATCATATGAAATAACTAATTATATTAAATATATAATATGTGACATAATACTTATATATTAGCTAACTATCTATAAAATATATAATGTATATGTGAGTAATATTATATTAACAGACTACCACCAATAGTAGCAAAAGTCAAAGAAATTAAAAATATTTTTGTAAAATAAAAATATTTTTGCAAAAATCATTGAATAATTAAATTTATGGTGATATACTAAAATTATAAAAATAATAAATCATGATAACCAATAAAATAAAGTAACTTTTGAAAGGATTTTGTAATGGATAATAATGTTAATTTGGATTTTTTAAAACGGCTGGCTAAAGGCATAGTGCATCACTTCGGAAAGAATTGTGAAGTAGTCATACATGATTTGAAATCCGATACCTTACAAAAGACCATTATAGAGATTGAAAATGGTCACGTTACCAACAGGAAAATTGGAGATGGTGCATCCCATATAGTACTAGACACAATAACTAACGAAGAAGACAAATTAGAAGATTCTATAGGTTATTTAACAAAAAGTCATGACGGAAGAATATTAAAATCAAGCAGTATATATATCAGAGATGAAGATGATGAGCCTATAGGAATCTTTTGTATTAACTATGATATTACAGAACTTACTATTGCAGAAAACTCCATAAAAAGTTTACTCGAATCAAAGGAAGAGAAAAAAGAAGTAGAAGAGATTCCGCAGAATGTAAATGATTTATTAGATAACTTAATTGAACAATCAGTTAAGTTGATTGGGAAACCTGTGGCATTAATGAGTAAAGAGGATAAGATAAAGTCCATTCAATACTTAAATGATGCTGGTGCTTTTCTAATAACAAAGTCAGGTGATAAGATATCAAAATATTTTGGGATATCAAAATACAGTATATATAATTACATAGATGTTAAAAGATAATCACTATAATTAATCTCAGTAAAATATTTTGAGAATTAATCAAATAAATTTAAACTTGAGGAGGTTTTTATTAATGGATTTTAATGAGGTAAAAAAGAAAGCTAATGAGTATGAAAAACAGATGACTAGATTTTTAAGGGATTTGATTGCAATACCTGGCGAAAGTTGTCGGGAAGAGAAGGTTATCAAACGTATTGAAAAAGAGATGAAAGCTGTTGGATTCGAGGAAGTTAGAATTGATAAAATGGGTAATATTCTTGGATTTATGGGTAGTGGAGAAACTTTGATTGCTTATGATGCACATATAGATACTGTAGGACTTGGTGAAATGAGCAATTGGAATTTTGACCCTTATGAAGGTTATGAAAATGATGAAGAAATAGGTGGCAGAGGTTCTTCAGATCAATTAGGCGGGATAGTATCTAGTGTTTATGGTGCTAAGATCATGAAAGATCTAGGATTGATAGATGATAAATACAAAGTATTGGTAACTGGAACAGTGCAAGAAGAGGACTGCGATGGATTGTGCTGGCAGTACATAATCAATGAAGACAAGATGAAACCTGAATTTGTTGTAATTACTGAACCAACTAACGGTAATATCTATAGAGGACATAGAGGACGAATGGAAATTCGTGTAGAAGTTAAGGGTGTATCTTGTCATGGTTCAGCTCCAGAACGTGGAGATAATGCAATATACAAAATGGCTGAGATTATAGAAGAAGTAAAAGGACTTAATGAAAGATTGCATTATGATGAATTTCTAGGAAAGGGAACTCTTGCTGTATCAGAAATCTTTTTTAATTCTCCATCAAGATGTGCAGTTGCAGATATGTGTGCCATATCTATAGATAGACGTTTGACAGATGGAGAAACCTACGAATCAGCTCTAGATGAAATTAGACAGTTATCAAAAGTAAAAGAGTATGAAGCTGTGGTAATTATGTATAAATATACTAGACCAAGCTGGACTGATCTTACTTATCCAACAGACTGTTATTTTCCTACATGGGTAATACCAGAAGATGCTTCTCCTACAAAGGCAATGGTAAAAGCTTATGAAGGAATGTTTGGTAAACCAAAAGTTGATAAATGGACATTTTCTACAAATGGAGTTTCCATAATGGGTAGATACAATATTCCATGTATAGGATTCGGACCAGGTAAAGAAGAGGAAGCTCATGCACCTAATGAAAAAACTTGGAAAGCTGATTTAGTTAGATGTGCTGCTGTATATGCTGCTTTACCAACTATGTACCTTGAAGAATCTAAATAATTAAATAGACCGTGAAAGGGAGAATAAGATGAGAGATATTAATAATTATATTGATAAGTTGAAAAAGTTGAATTTTAGTGACATGTACAATAATGATTTCATTTTAACATGGGAAAAGACAAGGGATGAATTAGAAGCTGTATTCACTGTAGCTGATACTCTCCGTTATCTAAGGGAAGAGAATATTTCAACACGAATATTTGATAGTGGACTTGGTATATCATTATTTAGAGATAATTCTACCAGAACAAGGTTTAGTTTTTCTTCAGCTTGTAATCTGTTGGGATTGGAAGTACAAGACCTTGAAGAAGGCAAATCACAGATAGCACATGGGGAAACAGTTAGGGAAACAGCTAATATGATTTCTTTTATGGCTGATGTAATTGGTATTCGTGATGACATGTATATAGGAAAAGGCAATAAGTACATACGTGATTTTTCTAAGTATGTGAGACAAGGTAATGAAGATGGAGTATTAGAACAAAGACCTACACTAGTCAATTTACAATGTGATATTGATCATCCAACTCAAACAATGGCTGATATGCTTCATCTAATTCATCATTTCAATGGAATAGAAAATCTAAAAGGTAAAAAAATAGCAATGACTTGGGCTTATTCACCATCTTATGGGAAACCACTTTCGGTTCCTCAAGGAATAGTCGGATTAATGACTCGTATGGGTATGGATGTAGTATTAGCTCATCCAGAAGGATATGAAATAATGTCAGATGTTGAAGAGGTAGCTAAACGAAATGCCCAAGAATCAGGTGGAACATTCACAAAAACCAATTCCATGGAAGAAGCATTCAAAGATGCTGATATCGTTTATCCAAAAAGCTGGGCACCTTTCGCTGCTATGGAAAAGCGTACCAATCTATATGGTATGGGAGATATGAATGGTATAGAAAGACTTGAAAAAGAACTATTAGCTAGAAACAAGGAGCACATAGATTGGCAATGTACAGAAGAATTAATGAATATGACCAAGGACAAGAAGGCTCTTTATATGCACTGTTTACCAGCTGATATAACAAGTATAAGTTGTAAAACTGGTGAAGTTGCTGCTTCAGTATTTAATAGATATCGTATTCCTCTATATAAACAAGCAAGTTATAAACCTTATGTTATTGCTGCAATGATACTGCTTAGTAAAGTTAAAAATCCCGCTGAATTATTTACTAACCTATATAATAATCCTAAGAAACGAAAATTTGATTAATTTCTATAATAAAGTTGCATTCAAGGAGGGAAAAATGAGTATTGGAAAAAGTGTTAAAAGAGTAGATGCTTTTGAAAAAGTCACAGGACGGGCACAATACACCGATGACATTCCATTGAATGATGTCCTTGTTGCAAAAGTACTCCATAGTACCATAGCAAATGGATTGGTTAAGGGAATAGATATAAAAGAAGCGTCAAAACTTTCAGGAGTAGTAAAGATAGTAACTTGTTTTGATGTTCCTGATATAACATTTCCAACATCGGGGCATCCTTTGTCACTTGACATACACCATGCAGATATTGCAGATAGGAAACTGCTTAATAGAAGAGTTAGATACTATGGTGATGATATAGCGGCAGTAATAGCCAAAGATGATGTAACAGCTTCAAGAGCTCTTAAATTAATCAAAGTCGAATATGAAGAATATGAGCCCTTAATGTCTATAGAAGCGTCTTTGGAAGAAGGTTCAAGACCTATTCATGATAATTTTCCTGATAATATCCTTACTCATTCTAATTATCAAATAGGTGATTATGAAGAAGCAATAAAAGAAGAAGGTCTAATTACTTTTGAAGGTGAGTACATAACTCCAATGGTTAAGCATTGTCACATGGAAGCACCAATTTCATATGCTTATGCTGAGTCAGGGAGAATGGTAGTAGTGACCTCTACCCAAATTCCACATATCATTAGAAGAATAGTTGGGCAAGCGTTGGGAATTGGCTGGGGAAAAGTTAGAATTGTAAAACCTTATATTGGAGGAGGTTTTGGTGATAAGCAAGATGCACTTTATGAACCTCTTAATGCTTATCTTTCAAAATCAGTAGGTGGAAGATGTGTAAAACTTGATATAACAAGAGAGGAATCATTTGTTAATACACGTGTTCGTCATGCTATGAAGATAAGAATTAAAAGTCATGTAAGACCTAATGGAAGATTCGTAGCAAGGGAGATTGAAGTCTATAGTAACAAAGGTGCATATGCTTCCCACGGTCATAGTATAACTTCTAAAGCAGGTAATGCTTGTAAACAGATATATAATGATGAGAAAGCAATCAAGGGAGATATGTATAGTGTATTTACAAATATGCCAGTTGCAGGAGCCATGAGAGCTTATGGTATTCCACAAATTACTTTTGCTCTAGAATCCCATATTGATGAAATAGCCAGAGGACTTAATCTTGATCATATTGATATTAGAAAACTTAATATGATGAAACCTGATTTCGAAGACAATGGTATTAAGTGTCATAGCTACGGACTTCTAAAATGTATTGAAGAAGGGAAAAAATATATTGATTGGGATAAGAAGATAGAGGAATATAAAAATCAAACAGGACTGGTACGTAAAGGTGTAGGGATGGCTATATTCAGTTATGCTACAGGGGTTTACCCTATATTATTGGAAACAGCTTCTTGTAGAATTGTTCTTAATCAGGATGGTACTGTTCAATTACAAATGGGAGCCACTGAAATAGGTCAAGGCGCTGATACGATATTCAGTCAGATGGTAGCAGAAGTGCTTGATATTCCTACTAGAAATGTACATATAATAAGTAATCAGGATACTGATATAACACCTTATGATTCTGGTGCTTATGCTTCAAGACAATCGTATGTATCAGGAATGGCTGCTAAAAAAGCTGCACTTGTCTTAAAAGAAAAAATAATAAAACATGCTAATTTCATGTTGAAGTTACCAGTGGGTAATATCGATTTGAAGGATAATATGGTCGTTAATAAAGAAAACGGTGATATTTTAGCTTCTTTAGAAGAAGTTGCAACACATGCATTTTATAATACAGAAAAATCTGTTCACATTACAGCTGATATAACTAACCAATGCAGATCTAATACTTTTTCTTTTGGAGTATGTTTTGCTGATGTTGAAGTAGATATGGCTGTAGGTAAAATCAAAGTCAATAGAGTAATAAATGTCCATGATTGCGGTAAAGTCCTCAATCCTGATCTTGCCGCAGCTCAAGTACATGGTGGAATGAGTATGAGCTTGGGATATGGTTTAAGTGAACAATTATTGTTTAACGAAAAAACAGGTAAACCACTCAATAATAATCTACTGGATTATAAGTTGCCAACAGTAATGGATACACCTCACTTAGAGGCTCAGTTTGTTGATACATATGATGTATCCGGTCCATTCGGAAATAAAGCGCTAGGAGAACCACCTGCAATTCCTGTTGCTCCTGCTGTAAGAAATGCAGTATATCATGCTACTGGTGTTAATTTTAATACTTTACCATTAACACCACAAAGACTTGTTGAAAGATTTATTAAGGAGAATCTAATATAAAAGCTTGGTCAAAGTATTCTAATTACTTGCCTTACCCTGAGAAGCGGTCGGTCTGCGTAATAAGAACACTTTAACCTTCGTTCTTTAGTGAGTTGGATAATAATTTTGGAGGGAGAATTAAGATGTATGATATAGAGAATATATATCAGGCTACTTCTGTAAAGGATGCCATAGAGCAGTTATTGGCGAAACCAGATGCTTTGATTATTGCAGGTGGAAGTGACATACTCATAAAGATACATAATGGTAAATTATCTGGTTGTTCGCTGGTAAGTATTTATGGATTAGATGAACTTAGAGGAATATCTATAGATGATGATGGAAGGATAAAGATAGGTCCTCTTACAAGTTTTTCACATATAACTAATGATGAAATAATAAAGAAACATATACCTGTCTTAGGAGAAGCTGTTGACCAAGTTGGAGGCCCTCAAATAAGGAATATAGGAACTATTGGAGGAAACATATCAAACGGAGTCACTAGTGCTGACAGTGCATCAACTTTGTTTGCACTTAATGCTCAGCTAGAAATCACAGGCATAGATGGAAAAAGAATCATTCCCATATCAGACTATTATATAGGACCTGGAAAAGTAGTGTTGAAACAAGGAGAAATACTTACTGCAATATATATAACAAAAGAAAATTATCAAGGGTTTACAGGTTGTTATATAAAATATGCTATGCGTAATGCAATGGATATTGCAACACTGGGTTGTTCTGTTACATGTAAACTAAGTGAGGATAAAACAAAGATTAAAGATGTACACTTGGCATATGGTGTTGCCGGTCCTGTTCCAATGAGATGTCCAGAAACAGAAAAATTAATTATAGATATGGAAATATCTGATGAAATGTTTGAAAAGTTTGGGGCGATGGCAATGGAGGAGGTAAATCCTCGTGATTCTTGGAGAGCTTCTAAAACACTTAGGCTCCAACTTGCCAAAGAATTAAGTAAACGTGCTCTGAAGCAAGCAATAATTAAATCTGGAGGGGTATTATAATGGCTAATGTAGAATTGAACTTTATTGTAAATGATGAACCTAGAAATATTATAATAGATGACCGAGATTCTCTTGCAGATGTACTTAGAAATAAGCTTCATCTAACAAGTGTGAAAAAAGGCTGTGAAGTTGGAGAGTGTGGCGCTTGTACTGTACTTATCAATGGAGAGACTTTTGATTCATGTATTTATTTGGCTATATGGGCTGAAGGTAAAGAAATACGTACACTTGAAGGTCTGATGGATGAAGATGGCAATATATCTGATATACAGCAAGCTTTTATAGATGAAGCAGCTGTCCAATGTGGTTTTTGTACACCAGGATTCATAATGTCAGCAATGCCTATTTTAGAAAGTGATAAAGAGTTCACAAGAGAAGAGATTAAGAAACATCTGTCAGGTAATCTATGTCGATGTACAGGATATGAAAATATAATAAATGCAATAGAAAACGTGAAGAAAAGCCGTATGAATAACCAAAATATATAATATAGGAGGTATTATCATGGAGAGTAAATATAATGTAATCGATCTAACTGTTAATGAAGAAAGGCTTAAAAATGTAGTTAAGAGGGCTAAGGAAAGAGGTATTATCATTCCTACTTTAGCTCAATTAAAAGATCCAAGTCTTATACCAGATGATATAAAAGAAAAACTCAAAGATGTTGGTCTATGGGATCTTAATCCATTGAATCTTTTTAGGATTGGATGGCATAATGATACGAAAGAAATGGGTGGCTTATATAAGGATGTCAATTATTTATGTATACCTAGTGAAATTTCTGGTGTAAAAGCTAAGATAATAGCCTTATGCGGTAAATGGTTTCCAACAGGTTCACACAAGGTTGGAGCTGCATTTGGATGTCTTGTACCTAGACTTGTGACAGGACAATTTGACCCAACTAAACAAAAAGCTGTCTGGCCATCAACTGGTAACTATTGTAGAGGTGGTGCTTATGATTCAGCTCTTCTAGCTTGTGATTCCATTGCAATATTACCAGAAGGCATGAGTAATGAAAGATTCGAATGGTTGAAAAATGTAGCTGGTGATACAATTGCTACTCCAGGAAGTGAAAGTAATGTAAAAGAAATATTTGACAAGTGTTGGGAATTAAGAAATTCAGGTGAAGACCTAATGATTTTCAACCAATTCGATGAATTCGGAAACTATCTATGGCATCATGAAGTAACTGGTAAAGCTATTGAAGAAATACTTGATGTTGAAATGAATGAAAATAGTAGATTCAGAGGGTATATTAGTGCCACTGGTTCTGGTGGAACAATCGCAGCAGGTGATTATCTCAAGAAAAAATATCCAAACCTCAAAATTGCAGCCAGTGAAGCATTACAATGCCCAACAATATTTTTGAATGGTTATGGAGAACATAGAATAGAGGGTATTGGCGACAAACATATACCATGGATCCATAATATCAAGAATACAGATGCAGTTACAGCTATAGATGACGAAGCTACAATGAACTGGATAAGGATGTTTAATGAACCAGAAGGTCAGAAAGTATTAAAGGACAATGGTGTAAGTGATGAGATTATAGAACAATTGAACCTTGTAGGAATCTCAGGTGCCGCTAATATAATATCTGCAATAAAATTCGCTAAATACTTTGAGTTAACAGAAGATGATATTCTCGTTACTGTGTTGACTGATTCAATAGATATGTATAAGAGTAGATTAGTAGAGCTTAATGAAGAAAGAGGAGATTTTACTTCATGTGATGCTTATGGTGTAATGGAAAGATATTTTAAAGGCATTAATACTGATTACTTCAAAGAATTGAATTATAGAGAAAGAAGAACCGTTCATAATCTTAAGTATTATACTTGGATAGAACAACAAGGAAAAACATATGATGAAATATTAGAACAGTGGTATAGCGATGATTATTGGGCTAATATAACCAAACAAGTGGATAGACTGGATGAATTGATTGAGGAATTCAATGAAAGAGTAAGACAATGTGAATAAAAAAAAGAAGGTATGTCTATGTATGATTTAGGTATAATTAATGGTAATTTGTATATTGATGGAAAATATGAAAAACTGAATTTATATATCACCAATGAAAAAATAGCAAAGATATCTAATGAAACTTATGAATGTAAAGAGAGCTATGATGCAGAAAACAAAAAAGTATTTCCTGGATTTATTGATCCACATGTTCATTTTGAATTGAATGTAGGTAAATATACATCATGTGATGATTTTTACACAGGTTCTGTAAGTGCAGCTTATGGAGGTATAACTACTATCATTGATTTTCTGGATCCTATAGCTACTGGAATTGAAGTGGAAAAAGCTCTTAATACAAGAAAGAAATTAGCTGAAAAAAGTGTCATTGATTATTCTTTTCATGTAACTATTAGAAATCCAATCGATGAGATTGATAATATTGTAGATGAAATGAGAAGATTACAGATACCAACTGTAAAACTATTTACTACATATTCTGAATCAGATAGAAGAACCTATGATAAAGAAATAACTAAACTTCTTGGATTAACAAAAGAAAATAATATTTTGGTTTTAGCACATATAGAAAATGATGATCTAATAGATAGAAATCCTGCTTTTAAGGTTAAAGATCTACCTAAAAGCAGATGTTCAGAATCTGAACTAAAAGAAGCATTGAAGTTAGCTTCTTTTACTAAAGATTTTAATGGAAGGTTATATATGGTTCACCTAAGTAGTGGTAATACATTAAAAGCACTAGTTGAGTATTACCCTGATATACTTAACAAAGATTTTTTTGTTGAGAGCTGTCCTCATTATTTTAATTTTTCTTCTAATGAATATTCAGAAGAAAATGGATTTCTATATGTGATGGCACCACCACTTAGAACTGAGGAAGAACGTGAATTATTAAGAGCTAATTTTGATTATATTAATACTATTGGTACAGACCATTGTCCTTTTAGCAGTGAAGAGAAAAACAAGGATAAATTATCTAATGTACCAATGGGTATTGGTTCGGTGGAACATTCATTCAATATCATGTATAGCATTTACAAAGATAAAGTCATTGATAAAATGACCATAGGTCCTGCTAAAATACATGGACTATATCCTAAGAAAGGTATATTAGCAGTGGGTTCAGATGCAGATATAGTTATTTATGATCCTTTATCAACATATATAATAGGTGAAGACAATTCTACTTGTGATTATAACATTTATGCTGGTAAAGAAATAAAAGGTAGGATTGAATCTACAATCAGTAGAGGAAAGTTCATTATAAAAAATAATGAATTTATCGGTGGTAAAGGTAAATACTTAACTAGAAAGATATTATATTAAATGGTCAACTGTTTCTGAAGGAGGTAGTTATGTCAATTGTTGAAAAGGTAAAAGTAGCTAGAGGTGACAAAAAAGCTGAATTTGTTCTTAAGAACTGTAGGATTGTCAATGTTTTCAACAGTAAAATAGAAAGAGCAGATATTGCTATAGAAGATGGAGTCATTGTTGGAATAGGTGAGTATGAAGGTATAAAAGAAGTTGATGCATTAGATAGATATGTTTGTCCAGGATTTATTGATGGGCATGTTCATATTGAATCTTCCATGCTTACACCTCCAAGGTTTGCAAAACTTGTTATGCCACAAGGAACTACAACCGTTATTGAAGACCCTCACGAAATAGCAAATGTATGCGGACTGGACGGCATAGATTTTATGCTTAAGGCTAGTGAAAAAATACCACTTGATGTTTATGTCATGTTGCCATCTTGTGTTCCATCAACAGAATTTGAAAACTCAGGTGCTGTATTATTAGCTAAGGACTTGAAGAAAATGAAGGATAGAAAGAATATATTGGGATTAGGCGAGGTAATGAATTATCCTGGTGTAATTTCTTGTAATAAATCAGTATATGAAAAACTTGATTTGATGAGAGATGGAATAATTGATGGTCATGCACCTGGTGTTATGGGTAAGAGATTAAATGCATATGTAACTGCTGGTGTAATGACAGACCATGAATGTACTAGAGTAGAGGAATTAGAAGAAAAAGTGTCCAAAGGTATGTATGTCCATATTAGAGAAGGGTCAGCTACAAGAAATCTAAAAGATCTCATAGTTGGTGTCACACCAGAAAATAGTCACAGAATACTATTTTGTACAGATGATAAACAACCTTATGATATAGAAAAAGAAGGTCATATTAATTATAACGTAAGATTGGCTATTGAAAATGGTATTAACCCTATTATGGCTATTAAGATGGCTACAATCAATACTGCACAATGTTATGGACTGAAAAATAAAGGTGCTGTAGCACCTGGTTATGATGCAGACCTAATAATACTTAATGATGACTTAAGTGAAATTAGTATTGGTGAAGTATTCAAAAAGGGACAATTAGTAGCTAAAGACGGAGAAGCTTTATTTGATATAGAAACAATTGAGGATTCTCGTGTCTTGAATACAGTCAACTTGGATAATATTGATAATATAACTTTTGATATACCTCTAAAATCATCCATTGTTAAAGTGATTCAGTTAATAGAGCATAATATCATTACTAAGAGTGTAATCCGTAAGGTGGATGTTGAAAATAATAACTTCAAATATAACAGTAAGCTTGATATCTTAAAATTAGCAGTTGTTGAGAGACACAAAGGAACTGGTAATGTGGGACTGGGATTAGTGGAAGGTTATGGACTAAAAGGTGGTGCTGTTGCACTAACCATTGCTCACGATTCTCATAATATCATAGTGGTTGGAGATAATGACGAAGATATGAGAGTTGCTATCAAAGAGTTAAAAAGGGTTAATGGTGGTATTACAATATGTGCCAATGGTTCAGTGTTACAGACTTTACCTCTTGAAGTGGGAGGACTTATGACTAATTCTTCCGTAGAAATTGTTGGAAATAAAGTAAAGGAAATGACTAAGATAGCTTGTGAAAAGGGTATCAACACTAATATTGATCCTTTTCTTACATTAGCATTTCTAGCTTTACCAGTTATACCAGAGTTAAAGTTAACTGATTGTGGATTGTTTAATGTAGATGAATTCTCTTTTGTAGATATTGAGGAATAGAACTATAATATGATATTTATACGGAGGTGAGATTGAACTATGAAATTTGTCAAAAATTATAGATGTACACTTTGTGGTAGAGAATATAGTAAAGATGAGAAAATATATACTTGTCCTGAATGTGGTGAAAAAGGTATACTAGATGTGGAATATGATTATGAAGGATTGAAAAAGATTCTAACCAAGTCATATTTTGAACACAATAGAGACTATACCATGTGGAGATATAAAGATGTCATGTCTATAAGAGAAGAAGATATAGATAAGACACTCAAGGTTGGATGGACACCTTTATATAGGTCCAATAACTTAGAAGAAAAGATTGGTATCAAGGAATTATATATAAAAGATGAAGGATTAAATCCAACAGCTTCATTAAAAGATAGAGCTTCAGCTGTTGCTGTAATTAAGGCATTAGAGAATAATGCTGATACTATTGCGTGTAGCTCTACTGGTAATGCAGCTTCCTCTTTGGCGGGTAATGCGGCTAGGTTAGGACTTTCTACTGTGATTTTTGTTCCTGAGAGAGCACCACAAGGTAAGTTAGCACAGTTATTAATATATGGAGCAAAAGTGATTTCTGTTAAAGGTGATTATAGAGAAACTTTTAACCTATCTAAAGAAGCTATTGACCATTGGGGTTGGTATAATCGTAATGCAGCTATAAATCCTCATTTGGTAGAAGGCAAAAAGACTGTAGCTATTGAAATTGCAGAACAGTTAGGATGGCAAGTTCCTGATTGGGTAGCAGTATCTGTAGGAGATGGTTGTACTATTGGAGGGGTATATAGAGGATTCTACGATTTATTGAATATTGGATTAATAAATAGGATTCCTAAGATATTAGGTGTTCAAGCAAAAGGGTGCTGCCCATTTTATACAGCTTATACAGAAAATGAACCTCTTAAACCCACAGATGAAAATACTATTGCTGACAGCATATCTGTTGGTATACCAAGGAATCCTGTTAAAGCTATGAGAGCTGTGGAGGATTCAAAAGGTACATGGATAACCGTATCTGATGAAGCTATACTTGAAGCCATGAAGACTCTTGGATCATCTGAAGGTATATTTGGTGAACCAGCAGGTGTAGCAGGTTTAGCTGGTGTTTTTAAAGCTGTCAAAGAAGGTATTATCACTAAGGATGAAACAGTTTCTGTAATTATTACAGGTAATGGATTAAAAGATGTAAAAAATGCTCTTAAGGCTGCCGGAGATAAAATTGAATGTAAACCTGATATTGAACAATTAAAAAGATATTTGACATAAATTTCAATTATACTATTGTAAGTTAAAAGCAAATATAGGAGGTGTGATATGGCTAAGTTAAAGGCAATAAAGGGTCATATCATTTATACTAAGGTAAAAGATTGTTTTGAGATACACGAAAATAGTTACATAGTTATTGATGATAAAAAGATTGTAGGCATTTATAATGAATTACCTGATATATACAAAGATGTAGCAATCATTGATTACGGTTACAATTCAATTATAATTCCATCATTTATTGATTTGCATATACACGCACCTCAATATCTGCAAATGGGAATTGGTCTGGATCTTGAATTGATTGAATGGTTGGACCAGTATACTTTTAAATACGAAGCACTATTTTCCGATGTGAATTATGCTAAGAAGTTATATCCTAGATTTGTAGATGCTCTTTATAGAGAAGGAACATTACGTTCTTGTATTTTTGCAACTATACATAATGAAAGTAATAATGTATTGATAGATGAATTAAAGAAGAAGAAATTATCAGCATATGTGGGAAAAGTGAATATGAATCAGAATGCACCTGATGACCTTTTACAATCTACAGAATGCTCTATAGAAGAGACAAAAAGATTTATTGAAGACAGCAATAATACAGGAGATTCAATTAAACCTATAATAACTCCTAGATTTGCACCATGTTGCACTAGTGAATTACTTGAAGAACTTGGTGAGTTGTCTATAGAAAAACAACTTCCAGTTCAAACTCATCTATCTGAAAACAAAAAAGAAGTGGAGTGGGTTAAGTCATTATTTCCAAATAACAAGAATTATTCTGATGTTTATAAAAGGCATCAGCTATATGGTAATCAAAAAACCATACTGGCTCATTCAATTTATTTGACTAATGAAGAAGTTGAGATGGCTAGTAAAGAAAAAAATGTCTATCTAGTCCATTGTCCCAGTTCAAATAGCAATTTATCAAGTGGTATAATGCCAGTAACATACTATTTGGATAAAGGTATCAATGTTGGGTTAGGAACAGATGTTGGTGCTGGTAACAAATTAAGTATGGCTGATGTGATTACAAATGCTATACAGTATTCTAAGATAAGACATGTATATAATGAAGAAGAACGAGTACTTAGTCTTTCTGAATCATTTTTCTTAGCAACCAAGATGAACGGTAGTTTCTTTGGAAAAGTTGGTAGTTTTGAAAAAGATTATTATTTTGATGCTTTGATTATAAGAGACCCAGATCCTCTTACAAGTTGTCTAAGTCCTTTAGAGAGGTTACAGAGATTTTTATATTGTGGAAGCTCTAATAGTATTGTTGAACGTTATTTGGAAGGTGAAATCATTTAAAATAAGAAATGTAATTTGAATAATAAAATATTGATAATAGAAATGACGGTAACTGGGTTTGGCTACCGTCATTTTTTTAATTCTACAAATTCTTAATTTAGCATACTTGCCTAGAATTTTGTGGTTTTAAGTTCTATTATTGCTTAATTAACAAATTCAATTGATGTAACATTTCTGAGTCCAGGGAGCAACATATAATCGTTACGAGTTCCTGTAACTAGAATCTTGCGTCCTAAAGCGTTTGAATTTTTTAATGGACTGAATTCGTTTCTCATACTTGACTCTAGTTTAACAGCTATAGTTGTAGCTTGTGGGTCATTGGTATCAGCAACTTTCACAGCATAGATACCGTTAAGGTCAGAAACAATATAACCAGTAAGAGTAACTTCAGTACCGTTTGACTCATTAAGTGCCTCTGCAACAGTCAAAGCACTTGGATTGCCAGAATCAACAAACTCAATAGATGTAACATTTTTAAGTCCAGGAAGCAACATATAGTCATTACGAGTACCAGTCACCAAAATCTTACGTCCTAAGGCATCAGGATTATTAAGAGGACTGAATTCATCTCTCATATTGGATTCCAGTTTAACAGCTATAGTTGTAGCTTGTGAATCATTGGTATCAGCAACTTTCACAGCATAGATACCGTTAAGGTCAGAAACGATATAACCGGTAAGAGTAACTTCAGTACCATTAGATTCATTAAGTGCTTCTGCAACAGTTAGTGCTGAAGGTTGTGGATTACTATTTATTGTAGTTGTTTGACCATCTACCACATCATATGTTCCAGTATAATCATTTTTCAGGACACCATCAGAACCGTATAATGATAATGTTATACCAGTATCTTCTTTAACTGCAATATTGACTTGACCAGAAGCATCAATCATTGCAGTGCCTAGGATAACACCGTTTTTGGATGCTGCTACTATTTCGCCTGTATTTCCGGATATTGAGCCTTGTAGATAACCATAACCAGTTGATAAGCCTGTAACAGTTTTTGTATCTTTATTAGAACCATTTACTTTAATTCGTATTTTTATTGGTGGATTTGCAACTGAAACTATCCTAGCAGTAACTGCAGATGGTAATGGAACAGGAACAGCATTATATCCCGATGAAGTCCATGAGCCATTTAGATATAGCTGCCCTTGCTGGTTTCCACCATCTTGATAAGCACCAAATAATGGATTGGAAGCATCCCCAGTTATAGATATGGCAAAAGGTTCATTTTCATAAACATATGCAGGATATAGAGCAAATGAAGCAGAGTCAGTTGATCCGCCTGTTGAAGGATAAGGTGCACCAAAAGAACCATCTGCAAAAGTATCTGTATCCCATGGATCATATCCTCCTGATGGATTAGTCCAAGGTTCAGCTTGTTGCTGGTTGGTTTCAATGGCTATCATTGGATTAGGAGTAGGTATACCAGCGGCATGATTAACACCATCAAATCCTACATAATTTTCTGGAGTTGCAAGCCAATTAACGATATTAATACTTAATGTTGCGGCATGTCCAGTATCGTTCCAACCTGGCCATGTGGATTTTGTGGATCCATCATTTTCACGTAAGTATTTTGGAGTAGAATCTTCAATAGGAGAAGAGTCACCAATGAAAGCGGCTTTTCCTAAACTTGGTTTAGATATAGCAACATATGCTCCTTCATCTTCACCACCAAAATATAAACCGGTATCTGCAGCATGAGACCACGCTGTAGGATTATCTGTAGATGAAAAGTATACTATACCTTTTGCTTTGCTACCGTCAACAATAGATAAAGTAGCACCAGCAGCCATAAGTATAGGGGATACTCCTGTAGTTATTCCTTCTGAATATGTAGAGGACTTTATTTCAGAAACACCGCTCAAACAATCAATAGCATTGAATCTAAATCTCAAGCCAAATGTTTTTGCTAACCATCCTGCATTAGCTAAACCAGGATTTCTCATATCTCCGTATTCTGTGCTCATATTATATGCAATATCAGTTGATCTATTATATCCATTATAAACTTCGGTTGAATCCCATGTATTAAGATTTCTATCTGCATTATAATGGTCTCCAATAAGATATATTCCTTTTCCAGAATCTACAAATTGTTCTAGAGCATCATATTCAGATATCATAAGAGGTCTATTAGGTTCTGCCATAACAAAAACATCAGCATCTTTTATAGAGTCATAAGTGATAACACATTCATTAAGAGCCACATTACCAGGTTGTCTATCATCATAAAATCGTATGACTCCATCATTATTTTTATCAATGCCTCTATATTCTCTTACGGTGTAACCCTCATTTACTAATGCATCTGCAAAACTTGAAAATGCACCGTCCATAACCCAATCAGCACTACCAGAAGTACCGCCATGTGATGTATCAAATAGTACTAATTTTCCGTTATCATTAGTAGGGGAAGGTATTTTTTCTGGGATAACATTATTCCAAGTATACGGTGTAGTTGTAGAACCAGATGCTAATGTATCAAGGGTTTGATTAGGAATGAGATAAGATGTCAATAGAAGTGATAGAACTAGTACCCAAAGAAGTTTTGTGAGTTTAGAAAAATGCTTTAACATAAAACTAAAACCTCCTTAATTTGATATGGATTTCTAAATATACGACATTTTATTAAATCATTAGACAATTTGGTATTGAATTTTAATGAACATTGTCTATATATTTTATTATACAACAAATTAGACATATATGCAATTTTGTAATACAAAAAATATAATTTATTGACTTCCTTGTAGATGAAATTTATAATTACTAATGGAGTATTATAACGTATATGAGGAGGTTGCGGAAACATGTATAAAACTAAAAATTTATATAATAGTATGTTACTGATAATTATCATATTGACTATAGTATTATTAACACTAGTAGCATGTAGCGATAATAATAAGGGGAGTTTAGATGAATCTAATAATGATAAAGAGTCTTTACAAGTTGAGAGCAGTGAAGTAATTGACAAGAAAATTACAATGGAAACTAATAGTAAATCAAATGATGAAAATAGTGATTTAATAACGTTGGATAAACAAGATGTGAAACACATTGTTAAAGATAATAAAAGGATTACTAGATATTATGAACTATCTAATACTAATGTTAATAATATTGATAGTATTTCTATAGAGAAGGATAGATTTATAATAAAATCCACTAATATAGACCAAAATAAAATTGAACTAATCAATGAAACTTGTGGTGATGAAAACAGAATATCCTTTACTAAACAAATAAGCAATGACAAAAGTATATTTTTTGCTGGATATTATAATATAGGGATTAATTCAAAAGAAGGAATAAAAGTCTATTCAATGTATGCAGATGATGAAATCAATCTATACGAACGATTATTAAGTTTTGATCTGACGAATGCTGTTGGAAAGAAATTAATTAATTTTGATGATTTGTATTTTTTGGGGTATGAAGAAAATAATTTTACATATTTAATCTCTTTTAAACCTTATGATACTAACCAATATAAAATGTCATTGCAAGGAGATATCTTGGAGATTAAGAAATTGGTGGATGGTAATTTCATTATAATAACACAGAGTAAAAATGAACTCATATTTAACCTGATAAATGAAAAATGTGAATTGATAAAAGCTACAAAATTGGATTTGGATGATAAATTAGAATATAAAGGTATTACACAAAATGCTTATAATAGTCTTCATCTGTATCTTAACTATAAGAATAAGAATGAAAGCCAGATTATAAATATT
Source organism: Vallitalea guaymasensis (assembly GCF_018141425.1). Classification (NCBI taxonomy): domain Bacteria; kingdom Bacillati; phylum Bacillota; class Clostridia; order Lachnospirales; family Vallitaleaceae; genus Vallitalea; species Vallitalea guaymasensis. The sequence continues at coordinate 5,374,381 of NZ_CP058561.1, read as the reverse complement.
TATATTAATGATATGGATGTAAATACTCAATATGCTGTTCCATATAAATTTGAACAAATTTTAGATGTAGATAATACATATATATTCATAGTCGATGATCAATCTGGAAACAAAAGTTTAGTTGTATGTGATAGAAATTATACTGTTCTAGATGAAATTGATTTTGGTATTGATAAACTCAGTACAATTAGTAATCTTAAATTTCATAAAACTTATGATGTCCCCCAAGCTTTTATAACAGGAGTGGTAGAATATAATAATAAAAGTTATTTCATAAAAATAGAATTGAATAAGATGGAAGATTACAAAACATTGATTATTCCATCAAAAAGCCAACGAATCAATATTGATAAAGATAACCATATTTATTACACTTCAGGTATTAATTCAAATGATGGATTTGCATTTATTAATTTCAATACTAAAACAAGTATTGATGTTATATCTGATTCGCCATATTTCATTTTAGAAAACGGGCTTTATCGTAATATTAATAATTTAATAACTAAAATCAAAGATATAGATCTTAGTAATAATGGTTTAAAAGCATTTAAAATTGGAGACGACTGTTATTGCTTCTATAATCATGGTGAATATCTTTTTACAAATAGTTTACAGGATAATAAAAATGTTGAAAAATTTTATGATTCAGTTTTAATAAATAGCTTACCACCAAAAAGCATATATATTGATAAGTCCAATAATGAAGCATTGATTAAAGATGAAATACATTTATACACTTTGAGTTATGATAACAATAAAAAAATTATTTGTAATAATATTAATGAATTAGGATTAAATGGTGAAGAAATATATAAGGAAAATTCTATCATCCTAATTTATGATGAAAATTCAATATTCAGCTATGATAAGATGAATAACAAATTGATAAAATCTGATTTTAGCGAACCTATTAGCTGGTTTAAATTATATTTCAGTGATAATGATATTATCATATATTCTAGTAATAATGTATATAAATATAGTGCTAATACACAAAAATTAACAAAGGTAAATATTCCTGACAATGATAGTTCACCCTACATTAGAGAAGAAAATGGTTATTTAAGGGTTGGTAATTATTATTATGATACTGTAGATGGTATTTTAAAATCTTATAGATTAATTGAACCTAAGAAATTTAATGGTGCTATTGATAACAAATATTATTATCCTACATTAAATTTTGAGATGGAAAACACTTCGCCTAATGAAATTACCTTGTACTCAACTCCTTTTATAAATTATAGTATAGGGAATAAGAAAATAAAACTTATAGATTATAATACTAAAGAAGGGATAACATATATACTTGAATATGAAAGTAATAATCTTTATAAAATAAAAAATAATACTTTGATGAAAATATCCAATGAAAATATTAGGAATTATGATATTTCAAAAGATTACCTTGCATATACTTCAAACTTGATAAATGAAAATTTATATTTAAAGAATCTTATAAATAATAAACGAGACATAATTTATTCTGGTTCAGTACTAGATATTGGTATATGTAAAGAAAATGTGTATTTTCTAGACATAGATGATAATAATATATATCATTATAATGTTAATAACAAAGCAAGCAAACAGTTAACTAAAACTAATGATGTCAAAAAAATATATTATACAGACGAATACATCATTTATCAGGAGCCAGATAAATTTTACATTATGGATAAAGATAATTTTGAGTTTATTGATTCTATGGAAGGTAATATAATGGTTATAGATGATGATAAGAATAGAATATATTATGATAATTTTGTGCTTACATTAGTTTATGACCTTGACTCAAACATTAATGAAGTATATTCTACTACTAATTTAGATTGTGATGGATTGCTTAATGATAAATTAATAGGAGAAGTATATTATGATGGACCAGGTGGAATTGGAGTTATAAATAAAGGTGATTTTGATTTTTATAAAGATGGAAATAAAGATTATAAAATCAATGCAAAATATTCTATATCTGATATAGGAGTTATGTACGGGTTAGCGTATTATATATTTGAAAATGATACTCTGAAGTATCATAAACTTGTCGATTATAATAATTATGTAGAGGATGAGGGTAAAATCTATCTTTATTATGATGATGATAATATTTATTATAAATGGAAAGAATCATATTCTAGTGAAGATTATATATGGGTTCAATATAATATCTCCACTGGTAATAAACAATCGGTAGAAACAATTGATAAAACTAATTTAAATGTCGTTTCAGGAGTGCCTAGGGGTGCTTAAGAAAAATTAAAAATAAGGTGCTAGGCTATTAAATAAGCTCTTAGCACCTTTTATTTAATCTTAAGAACACTTTTTTGTAAAAAGTTCTTATCACAGTTTTCTATAGTCTTAATATTAGGAGCAATAGCATATAGAAAAACTGTACATTTCTTTTCAGAGAGATATTTCATATAGATCCTGCTTTTGAACTTAGTAACTGGAAAATCCTGCTTACCAGAATATTTTGATGGTGGTTTTCCGTATTGGATATAAGCTTGATAATTCTCCTTATATCTATGATTATGTCCATGAGTCATTACTGTAGCATCAATAACAGACCAATTATTATAACCAATATAAGTATCTACTTGGTTAATACTATCTATTTTATAATCAGAAATAGGATTATTTAATCCAAAGCCTCCCAGTACTAGTTCATTAATATCATAAGTACCTGGAAGCAAGGCTTCTTCTATATTGATATCTCCATTATCAAGAAATCCAAATTTATGATTTTCCCTATCTGCTTCTTGTACAAAATAGGCCCCATAAAAAGCACCATAATAATTGGAATCAGGATTATATAACATTGAGGCTCCATTTAGATATTCAAAAGCACCAAAGTTATATAATACCGTAAAATTCATTTTTCTATCCATAAAAGATGAAAAACCTTCATTATCATTGAATGTCATAACAAAAGGATACCAGTCTTTTTCACTAGTAGCTAGACCGCCTGGCATATTTATATCTATGTTCAATTCTTTGATAAAGCTATCTTTTTCACAAATATAGCTATAGATTTTCATGACGGATATACTTTTGATGTATTGAAAAAAAGGACTGATTATAAATAAAATGATTATTAGACATATTATTGTTTTTTTAATTATTGGCTTCAAAATTAATCTCCTCATAATAAAAATCTTTTATGTCTTTGATAGATTGGTAAGTTTTCTGTTATAATATTAGTATAGACAAAAAAACGCCTATTAATGAATAATCATAAATTGACGTTTTTTATAAGTGCGGATGGAGGGACTCGAACCCTCACGATGTTACCACCGGTAGATTTTGAGTCTACTGCGTCTGCCATTCCGCCACATCCGCTTGTTCACCTGACGCTCATAAATATTACCACATGTTTAAGAAAAAATCAACATGTTTTTTGAAAAAATTACAAGTTTAAAAATTCTGTTAATATTAAACACCTAGAAAAAAATAACTTTACATATTCAGGATTTTTGTTAGAATATGTGTAACAATAATATTTTATATTAATGATTAGAACAATAAAACATGTTACAATATGATTGCATTAGATTACATTACAAATGAAAAAAGGTTTCAATGAGAGGAGGTACAACCTTAAAATGCTACATGATATGGAAAAAACCATTATTAAAAAGGCAAAAAAAGGAGATAAAGATGCATTTGAAAAATTAATCATAAAATATGAGAAGAGAGTCTATAATATTGCTTACCAAATGTTTGGTAATGAACATGATGCTAATGATATGGCACAAGAAGTTTTTATAAAAATTTATAAATCATTGGATAAGTTCAATTTCAAATCTTCTTTTTCTACTTGGATACATAGAATTACTGTTAATACTTGTATTGATGAATATAGAAAAAAGAAAAAAAATAATAAGGTTGAATCTATGGATGAATCCATGGAACAACAAGATGGAGTGATACATAAACAATTTGTTGATAAAGGATTGACTCCAGAAGAGAAAGTAATCAAAAATGAAAATATCTTATTTATTAGGGAATCTATAAATGAATTAAAAGAGGAACATAAAATGATTATTATACTAAGAGACATAAAAGGGTATTCCTACGATGATATTGCGGATATATTAGGCATATCTATAGGAACAGTAAAATCGCGTATATCCAGAGCAAGGTTGAGTCTAAAAAAAATAATTATAGAAAAAAAGGAACAAAATAAAAATGCTTACGTCTAATTAAGTGAAAGGAGGGCTAAAAAATGGATTGTAGTAAAGTTCAAGAAATGATGTCGTTATACATTGACGACCAATTATCTAAAGAAGAAAGAAAATTGTTTGAAGAACATATCGCAAGTTGCGAACAATGCAAAGAAGAACTTGATTTTCTTCAAACAATGATTAATAATGTTAATGATATAAATGAAGAGAAAGAGCTACCAACAGATTTTCATAAAAATCTAATGGTTAAGATAGATAGCACAAATTTAACTGATATACAAGCTGAAAATAGAATAAATAGACTTAACAGATTTACGAAATATTATACAGCCGTAGCAGCAGTTTTTGTTATTGTATTAGTATTTGGGTTTATCGGTAAAACTAATATTAACAGAATAACTGATGACAAATTACAATATGACGTTAACACAGAATCCATCAAAGAAGATAGTATGGATAAAGATACAAGAGATGAAGCAACAAAAGATGAAGCAACAAAAGATGAAGCAACAAAAGAAGCAGCACCTGTTAAACAAATAGCTACTTCAGATCATGATAAAGAAGCGGCTCCTAAAGAAGAGTTTGGAAGCAAATCTTTCAAAAATGATCCTGTTGCTAAAAATGAAAATAAATCAGATGAAACAGCTGCAACTGAAGATGATCTAGGCACATTTGAATTTCAAGAAGCTGAAAATGGAGAGCGTATATCTGAAAGTGCTAACAGGTCTGAAAAATCAGAGAAGCCTGATTTATACAAAGAAAACATTGAGCCAGATAATGGTATACAGGGTATCACTAAAGAGGATAATGGAGATTTAAAAGATGAGAAATCCAATAAAATGGATAAAAATATAAAAGATGAAGCAACAAAAGAAACAACACCTGTTAAGCAAATACCTACTTCAGATTATGGTGATAAAGAAGCGACTCCTAAAGAAGAGTTAGGAAGCAAATCTTTTAAGAATGAACCTGGTGCTAAAAATGAAAATGAATCAGATGAAGCAACGACAACTGAAGATGATTTAGATACATTCGAATTTCAGGCTGCTGAAAATGGAGATGGTGTATCCGAAGGTGCTAATGGGTCTGAAGAAAATTCAGAGAACCCTGCTTTATACAAAGAAAACATTGAGCCAGATAATGGTATACAGGGTATTACTAAAGATGATAAAGCAGATTTAATAGATGATGAACCCAATAATATGGATAAAGATAATAAGCAATTAGATAAAGGCGAACAAATTAATACTGAGTTTAGCGAATCAAAAAGCAATAATAGCCCTACAGTGACCTTTGATAGTCAAGTAGAAATTACTACAACAGAATCTGAACCTGAATCTAATAAAAGTAACAATGAATGGAATACTGAGTGGATAATTATAATAGGTATTATCATTATACTGATTATTCCATTGATCTATATAAAAATACAAAAAAATAAATTAAATAGATAATTAAAAAAGCAAAGGATAATTATTCTTTGCTTTTTTAATTCATATTCATTGTTAATTGGGTATTCATTTGTTATAATAACTTATAGTATTATTCTAGAAGTTTTACCTAGATAAGTTAAAATTTAACTAATGTATCTTAATGGATGCAAAATAAAAGTAAGGATGAATAGATTATGAGTAAAGATAAAGTACTATTAGTTGATGGAAATAGTATTATGAATAGAGCTTATTATGGATTACCTTTGTTATCTAATTCAGAAGGTATTTATACTAATGCTGTCTTAGGTTTTGTAAATATACTATTAAAAGTAATCAAAGATGAAAGTGCAACACATATCGGCATTGCATTTGATCTTAAAGCACCTACATTCCGACATGAAAAATATAAAGAATATAAGGGCAATAGAAAAGGTATGCCAGATGAGTTAGGAATGCAAATGCCTATAATCAAAGATGTATTAAGAGCCATGAATATTAATATTTATGAGGTTGAAGGCTATGAAGCTGATGATGTACTTGGAACATTAGCAAATAAGAGCGAGAAATCAGGTTGTGAAACAACTGTATTATCTGGAGATAGGGATTTATTGCAGTTGGCAACTAAAAAAGTTAAAATTAGTATTCCAAAGACTAAAAAAGGGACTACTACAACTGAAAACTATTTTGATGAAGATGTTATTGCTCTTTATGGAGTTACTCCTACAGAATTTATTGATTTGAAAGGGCTAATGGGTGATTCATCGGACAATATTCCAGGGGTTCCTGGAATCGGTGAAAAAACAGCAATTAAGATTATCACTAATTATCATTCAATAGAAGAAGCTTATAATCATATTGATGAATTAAAGCCACCTAGAGCATCAAAAAATCTAAAAGAAAATTATGAACTTGCAATTTTAAGTAAGGAATTAGCTACTATCTGTGTAGATTGTGAAATAGACTTTGAAAAAGATAGTTTGAAGATAGATAACATATTTAATGAAGAGACATATACCATATTCAAAAAGTTGGAATTCAAACGTTTATTGGAAAAATTTGATTCTTCTATAGGTAGTAATGATGAAAATAACTCACTATCGGTAATCCATCATTCCATATCTACAAAAGATGAATTAGACAAGCTTGTTCCTAAGATCTCCAATGAAAAAACATTAGCATATTATATTGTGACTGAGAATCATAAAATTATCGGTATTAGTATTGCTTATAATGAACAGGAATCATATTTTATTAAATGCAGTGATGAACTTGATAGTTCATATGTCCTTGAAACCATAAAAAGTATTTTTGAAAATAAAAATATTAAGAAGATTACTCATGGATTGAAGGATGATCTTCACATATTTAGTGAGTATAATATAAAATGTGAAAATATATGTTTTGATACATTTGTTGGAGCTTATACTATCAATCCAACAAAAGATACTTACGATATAGATGATATTGCTAAAGAATACCTGGGGATTATTATTAAATCAGAAGAAGAGCTATTAGGGAAAGGTAGAAATAAGATTTCATATTTAGACCTACCTGAGGAAGAGTTCACTAATTATTGTTCTTTATTAGCAGCGATTATCTATCATAGTTATGAAAAGATAGATGACATGATTGATGAGCTTAACATGCATCAATTGTTTTATGATATTGAAATGCCATTAATCTATGTCTTATTTGATATGGAGTTTTATGGTATCAAAGTTGACTCTGTATTGTTACATGAATACTCGGACAAGTTGGGCAAAATTATAGATTTGCTTGAAAGTGAGATCTATGAATTAGCTGGAGAAGAATTTAATATTAAATCCCCCAAACAACTTGGTGTTATCTTATTTGAAAAATTGGAACTGCCTATTATCAAGAAAACCAAGACAGGTTATTCTACTGCTGCAGAGGTATTGGATAAATTGAGAGGTGAGCATCCAATAATTGATAAGATTAGTGAGTATAGACAACTTACTAAGTTAAAATCTACCTATGCAGATGGATTATTTGATTATATAGGCAAAGAGGATTCAAGAATTCATTCTACCTTTAAACAAACTATTACATCAACAGGTAGAATCAGCTCTATAGAACCTAATCTTCAAAACATACCAATACGAATGGATATTGGCAGAGAGATAAGAAAGGTATTTGTACCAAGAGAGGATTATGTTTTTATTGATGCGGATTATTCTCAGATAGAATTACGTTTGTTAGCACATCTATCAGAAGATGAAACGTTGATTGAAGCTTATAACAATCATCAAGATATTCATAGATTGACAGCATCACAAGTTTTTCATATTCCTTTTGAAGAAGTAACCAATTTGCAAAGAAGTAATGCAAAAGCTGTTAACTTTGGAATTGTATATGGGATAGGAGCATTTAGTTTAAGTCAAGATCTCCATATTACAAGAAAAGAAGCACAAGAATATATAGATAAATATTTTAAAAAGTACCCAAGTGTAAAGATATACCTTGATAATTGTATAAGGTTTGCTAAGAATAGAGGGTATTCCCTAACAATGCTTAATAGGAGAAGACCAATTCCAGAACTTAATTCCAGTAATTTCATGCAACGTGCCTTTGGTGAGAGAATCGCTATGAATACACCTATACAAGGTAGTGCCGCTGATGTTATTAAAATTGCTATGATTAATATTAGCAATAAGCTAAAATCAGAAAAACTTCGTTCAAGATTAATTCTTCAAATACACGATGAATTATTAATAGAAGCACACAGGGATGAGGTTGAATTAGTAAAAAAATATTTAGTAGAAGAAATGGAAAATGCAGTTGATATAAGTGTAAAATTAGAAGTTGATATGAATATGGGAATGACTTGGTATGATACGAAATAATATTTTTCCCTAATTATGTATTAATTTGCAAAAATTTCTAATATGTAGTAAGATTACATGAATTAAAATTTGTATAATCTTGGAGTTGATTGAATGAAAATTATTGGAGTAATCGGCGGTTGTGGAAGCGGCAAATCAGAAGTATCTAATCTATTTAAAAATAGATTTAACGCATATATCATTGATGCCGATGAGATTGCACATAATGTTATTAGTAAAGATAGCAAAGCATATAAAAAGATTGTAAATCATTTCGGAAAGCATATTTTGGATGATAATGGCAATATTAATAGAAGTAAGCTAGGAAAGTTAGTTTTTGCTGATGAAAAAGAATTAAAGCATTTAACAGAAATAACTCATCCATATATAAATGAGGATATAACGAATATTATCAACAAATTGAAAAATGAAAATAAATATTCTTATATCGTCTTAGAAATAACTGCCTTAGGCGAAGGTGAAATATATTCCTTGATAGATGAATATTGGTATATCTATTGTGATATTGATGTTCGTATTGAGAGGTTGTTGAAATATAGAAACATTTCTACTGAATCAGCTATGAATATAATTAGCAAACAATTATCAGATGAAGAATTCAGAAAATATGCTGATGTGATAATTGATAATAGTAATACACTAGATATTACTTATGATCAGATGAAAAAATATTTAGACTAGTCAACAGGAGGAATAATAATGAAAAAATTATCTTTAATTATGCTATTGATATTATGTTTTTCCCTATTAAGCGGGTGTACTAAAACAACAGATAAAGATGCTATAGAAAATACACAAGTAAATCAACAAGACGAAAAAGAGAAAGTGGTTGAAGCTACTCCAGAATTTGGTGGAGAATTAAAATTGTTAATGAGAGATCCATCTACGCTTAATCCATTACTTAATACTGATAGAACTGTAGATCAGGTATTGAAGCTAGTATTTGATTCTTTATTTGAATTAGATGATAAAGAAAAGCCGGTTCCTAATCTTGTGGATTCATATCAATTATCAGATTCTGGAACTACCATTACTATTACTTTAAAGAAGAATGTTTTATTTCATGATGGAGAAGAATTACATTCTGATGATGTTATCTACACAATAGAAACTCTAAAAGCTGCACCTGAAGATTCAATATATAAAAATAATGTTAAAAACTATAAGAGAGCTTCTGCAGTGGATCAATATACTTTTAAAATTTATTTTGACCAACCATTTGCATTTTCTTTATATACCATGAATTTTCCTATAATACCTAAACATCATTATAAATCAAACGAAGATAATAGTATGAGACCAATTGGTACAGGAGCTTATGCATTTGCTGACTTTACTACAATGAAAGAACTTAATCTTACAGCCAATGAAAATTGGTATAATGGTGAAGTGTATGTAGAAAAAATAAAAGGCATAATAACTAGGGATAAAAATAATGATTCAGATGCTTTTAACCAAAACATCGTTGATATAATAAATCCAACAAAATTTGATTGGCAAGACTATGCAGAGACCGAAGGAGTTTCTTTGACAGAGTATCCAACATATTATTATACATTTTTAGGATTTAATTTTAATAATACATTATTAAATGATAAGAATATCAGAAAGTCTATAGCTTATGCAATTGATAGGAAAGATATCATAAAAAATGAATTCTTAGACCATGCTTATATAACTGAATATCCAATACATCCAAAATCATGGCTGAATGAAAGTGAATCTGTTACTTATGAGAAAGATACTGATAAATCAAAAGAATTAATTGCTGCAGCTGGTTATGCTGATGCTAATGGAGAAGAACAAAAACCTAGTTTAAGGTTATTAGTTAATAGCGAGAATCCTCTTAGACTAAGAATTGCGAATAAGATCAAAGAATCTTTAGAGAATGTTGGTTTCATTATAAATATTGATTTGGTTGATAATGTAACATATAACCAAAAAATAGTTAACAAAGATTTTGACCTATTATTAGGGGAATGGAAATTATCAGTAGTGCCTGATTTTACATTTGCTTTCCATTCATCTCAAATTGAAAATGGTAGTAATTTTATTTCTTATAATAATCCAGATATGGATAGAGTTTTAGAAACTATTTTTGGAAGTATTAACGATAATGATATATTAAGTTCTACTAATGAATTTAAAAATTTATTTGCAGATGAATTGCCTTACTTCAGCTTGTTTTTCAGAACATCTGCAATCATTTCTAAGGATAGAGTTAAAGGAAGCTTGAATCCTTCAATCTATAATAATTATAAAGGAATAAAAGATTTATATATTTCTAAATGATAAATTTAATACTAGTGTATGGCAGGGGATTATTTTCAAAAAGAATCTAATCCTCTTTTGTTAAAAAAAGTATAAAAGTCTAGATTTTTTCTATTTATGTGTTATTATATATTATGTATATGTATGCAATCGATTGATTCAAATAGTAATTAAGAATAAAGATATGTGTTTTAAATTTCTGTAATAAGCATTTGAGGTGATTTTTAAGCTATGACATCAGAAGAGATATTACATATTAACGAGTATGTTTTTGGACTAGATATAGGAACTAGAAGTATAGTAGGAATTGTAGGTTACATGGACAACGATAAGTTTAACATAATTGGTAATTATACAGCTTTACATAATACAAGAGCTATGATTGATGGACAGATACATGATATAGAAAAAGTTGCTGAAACAGTTAACTTGGTTAAATCAAAACTGGAAAAGCAAATAGGATTTCAGTTGAAAAACGTGTGCATCGCTGCCGCAGGACGAGTTTTGAAGACCTATCAAGTTCATGTGGAAGAACAAATGGAAACTAATCAAGTAATAAATAAAGACCATATCCATCTGTTAGAACTTATGGCTATGGAAAAAGCCCACGAAAAATTAAACAAAGAATTAATTGAAGGTAATGCATACCATTGTGTAGGATATAGTGTAATTAAATATTATTTAAATGATTATACATTCTCAAATTTGGAAGGGCATAAAGGTAATAAAATAGGGGTAGATCTACTTGCAACATTTTTACCTCAGGAAGTTGTAGATAGTCTGTATTCAGTTATTGATAAATGCAATCTAAAAATATCAAGTCTTACATTAGAACCAATTGCAGCCATAAATATTGCTATTCCCGAACAATATAGATTATTGAATATTGCTTTAGTTGATATTGGGGCAGGTACATCGGATATTGCTATTACAAAAGAAGGCAGTATAATCGCATATGGTATGATACCAATGGCAGGTGATGAAATCACAGAACAGATTGTACATGATTATTTAGTTGACTTTGAGACTGCTGAGAAAATTAAACTTAAGCTTAATAAGGTGAAGACAATAGTTTTCAAAGATATCATGGGAATCACACATAAAGTCAGTTCTGATGAGATTTATAACAAGATAAGACCAACTATGGACTCTCTTGCTGAAAATATAAGTAGTAAAATAATGGAACTTAACGGTGGAAAAACCACAAATGCAGTTTTCTGTGTTGGTGGTGGAGGAAGGCTTAAGAAATTTACTAATATATTATCTGAGAAACTTGAACTACCAAATGAACGTGTTGCTCTTAGAGGATATGAAGTTCTCAATAATGTATATTTCAAAAATAAAAGTTCCAAAAATCCTGAAATGGTAACACCTGTTGGTATATGCTTGAGTGGCATTAATAAAGATAATAATGATTTTATTAATGTTTCTTTGAATGGTGAGAAATTGAAGATATTCAACAATAATAATTTAACTTTAGTGGATATAGTAGCCTATAAGGGATTTAATCATAAAAATCTTATTTGTAGACGTGGAAAAGATCTGCACTATAAGTTAAATGGCGAAGAAAAAAAATTAAGAGGTACTACTGGAGAACCTGCCGTTATACTTGTCAATGATAAAGTGGTAGGTCTTAACCATCCTATTAGTGCTAACGATAATATTATACTTAGAGAAGCTAAACATGGAATAACACCAAAGTTATTGCTTATAGATATAATTGATAAATATGAACCATATAATATTTATATCAATGATACTAAACTTAATTTGCCTTATAAGATTCTGGTTAATAACACAGATAAAAATATGGATTATAGTATAGTTGATAAAGATGATATCAAGATCTATACAGATTATTCTATTGCTGACATATTAAAAATTGCGGATATAAGTGTAGATGATACTGATATCTATGTTAATGGTGACATCAAGTCTTTTCAATACAAAGTGAATAAAAATGACAGAATAACTATTAAAATTGAAGAAGAACAAGTAAAGGATACGGATGATGATATAAGTAATAATAGTGCTTCTATGAATGAGGCAGCTATTACACAAGAAGAAAAAGTGGAAGTGGACAATGCTTTACAAATAAAAGTTTATGTAAATGGCGATGAGATATTATTGGATGGGAAAAAATCCTACATATTTGTTGATATTTTTAATTACATTGATTTTGATTTGAAAAATCCACAGGGCAAAATTGTATGTTTGATAAATGGGAAAAACGCATCTTACATGGAAAAGATAGGTATAGGAGATAAAATTGATATATATTGGGACAAGTGAGGGGATAGGCCTTGGAACGAACACTAAAATATGAAAAGAAATTTATTTATATATATACTATAATAACGTCAATGATAATAATATATTTTTTAGTATCCAAGATACTATATAAATGCGATAGATATATTATATATGGATTGACAATGGTTATAGTAATATATATCATTAATATTATTTTTCACCGGTTAGACTATTTGAAAAATATTCGTGTGTTTTATTTTACCAAACTTGTTCAATTAATTATAACTTCTTTTGTTGTTTTAGAAAGAAACAGATTCCTTTCTAATTCAGCTTGCATCATGTATATTATGTTATGTGTTGAGGTTATCACCATCCTAGGGTTCAAGAGTAAACTTATAAGATATCATACATATGTTTTGGTTATACTACCTTTAGCGATTACCAGTATATATCGTGGAATCACAGGATATTTAAACTTCGTACCACTACTATTCATGTTACAAATTATAATAGTAATAATAGGGGTATACATAATTTTTTACGGGTCTACCGAAGACTTGAAGAATCAAGTAAATATCCAAAAAAAGCTTTGGTTAAGGGCTAAAAATAAAAATGAGGAATTAGTTGTATCAGGACAACAAATTCAATTAGTTCATGACCAGCTAGTTAAGCAGAAGATGGAATTGGAAGAAGCTAATGAAAGATTGAATAGATTTACTGCAGAAATGTATATCCAGAATGAATTACTTAGTTACATAAGTTCTGTTTTGGATATTGATGAATTGATGGAATTGGTTACTGATTCAATACTTGGTGCTATAGGTGTAGATACATGCTCATTAGTTATTTATGATGTTAACCTTAATGCATATCATTACAAAGTTAAATCTACACATGGGAAAGACTATCTAAAATCTTTTATAGACAATATGAAATCGGGTAAATTAGATAAATACTTTAGTATTCGTGACCCTTATATTGATAATGAGGTCATTAAAGGAAAGTACGATTTTACATCTGAGAGAGATGTTGGTTCTATTGTTATAATACCAATACTTAATGACAAAAATACATATGGATTATTAATTGCTGAACATACATCGACTCAAATGATAAATGAAAATAGCATTCAATTTTTTCAAGGTATAGCAAATCAGATTAATATTGCTATAAATAACGCTAATCTATATACTAAAATGGAAGAAATGGCTAAGAGAGATGGTTTGACTTGTGTATACAACAGGAACTACTTACAAAAAATTTTCCATGAGCTTTATGAAGATGCCCGTATCAATCAAAAAGTTTTGTCACTGGCACTTTTTGATATTGATAAATTCAAAAAGGTCAATGATACATATGGACATATATTCGGCGACCAAGTATTAAAAATCATTGCAGACATTTCAGAAAAATATGCCAATAGAAATGGTAGTATCGTTGGGCGTTATGGTGGAGAAGAGTTTGTTATAATATTTCCTAATAAAACGTTGGATGAAGCATACAAAATAATGGAAGAAATCCATAACAGTATTATTAATCAGAAAATATCCCATGATGATAAATTGATTAATATAAATATCAGTACCGGTATTTCTTCTTATCCAAAAGTTTGTAAGAATCCGAAAGATTTATTGAAAAGAGCTGACAATGCAATGTACATCTCAAAAGCGAATGGAAGAGGAAGAATAACTATTGATAATATTAATTTATAATGTATAATATAAGCTATAAACTTTATATGGTTTAAGCCTACTAATCTTTTCTTATAGTATTTAAGAATGAAGATAATATAGAGATAGGAGATTTCAAATGGCACTTAAAATATGTAGTATTGCCAGTGGCAGCAGTGGCAATTGTATATATGTTGGAACAGATAATGTAAATCTGTTAGTTGATTCTGGCATCAGTAAAAAGAAAGTAGAAATTGGTTTGAATGCAATAGGCGTAGATCCACATACTATAGATGGTATATTAATTACTCATGAGCATTCTGACCATATAAAAGGTATTGGTGTATACGCTAGAAAGTACAAAATGCCTATTTATGCCACTAAGAAAACATGGGACGCTACACTTAACTATAGTTCTTTAGGAAAAATTCCAGAAGGTTTGCATGTTGAAATTTTTCCCAATGAGGATTTCATGATAAAGGATATGACTATTCATCCTTTTAATTCATTTCATGATGCCATTGATCCAGTATGCTATACATTTAAGAGCGAAGATAAAAAGATAAGTGTTGCAACAGATTTAGGATGTTATGATGAGTACATAATAGATAATTTGAATGGTTCCAATGTATTATTTATTGAGGCAAACCATGATGTAAAACTTTTAGAAGTTGGAAAATATCCTTATTTCCTTAAAAAAAGGATTATGAGTGATGTAGGGCATTTATCTAATGAAACATCTGGAGAATTAATATCTACATTATATAATGAAACATTATCACATGTGATTTTGGGCCATCTTAGTTTGGAGAATAACTTTCCTGAGTTAGCCTATGAATCAGTTAAAACAGTATTAGCTAATTGTTCACATGTAGATTGTGATAAATTTAATTTATCGGTAGCTTCAAGAAGCAGTCATTCAGAACTAGTTGTAGTATAAGACAGAAAGGAGTAATTTAAGTTATGAAAAGAGGAATTATTACAGTAGTAGGTAAAGATAGAGTAGGAATTATATCGGAGGTTTGTAGCTATCTTGCAAAAGATAATATCAATATTCTTGATATTTCTCAAACAATTGTACAAGGTTTTTTTAACATGATGATGATAGTTGATGTCAATGATATAACAAAACCTTTTGGAGAAGTTGTAGATGAATTGGATAAACTAGGAAATAAGATAGGTGTAACTATAAAACTTCAACATGAAGAGATCTTTAATAAGATGCATAGATTATAACTATTAAATACTACCTGAGAGGATTGAGAATTTTACATGATTAATTCATTAGAAGTACTAGAAACGAATACAATGATATTAAAAGAAAATTTAGATGTCAGGACTATTACAATGGGTATTAATCTTATGGATTGTGCCGATTCTGATATTGATAGATTTAATGAAAATATTTATAATAAAATTACAACTAAGGCTAAAGACCTTGTTAAAGTTGGAGAAGATATTGAGAAAAAATATGGTGTTCCTATAGTAAATAAAAGAATCTCAATAACACCTATAGCAATTGCTGCATCAAGTACTAAGACTGATTCTTATGTATCTATTGCTAAAACATTGGATAAAGCTGCAAAAGAAGTTGGTGTCAATTTTATAGGTGGTTTTTCAGCTATAGTTAGTAAAGGTATGACAGAAAGTGATAAAAAATTAATTAAATCTATTCCAGAAGCTCTTGCTACTACAGAAAGAGTTTGTAGTTCAGTTAATGTAGGATCTACAAAAACTGGAATTAACATGGATGCAGTTAAATTACTTGGAAGTACTATAAAAGAAACAGCAGTTTTAACTAAGGATAGTGATTCAATAGGATGCGCAAAATTTGTTGTCTTTTGTAATGCGCCTGATGATAATCCATTTATGGCTGGTGCTTTTCACGGTGTAAGTGAAGCTGATGCTATTATTAATGTTGGTGTAAGTGGACCTGGTGTTGTCAAAAAGGCTTTGGAAACTTGTAGAGGTAAGGATTTTGAAGAACTATGCGAGACTATCAAGAAGACTGCTTTCAAGATTACTAGAGTTGGACAATTAGTTGCTAAAGAAGCATCTAAAGCTTTAGATGTTCCATTTGGTATAATAGACTTATCACTAGCACCAACACCTGCTATCGGTGATAGTATTGCAGATATTTTACAAGAAATTGGTGTAGATTATGTAGGTGCACCTGGGACTACAGCAGCCCTTGCATTATTGAATGACCAAGTTAAAAAAGGCGGGGTTATGGCATCTTCATATGTTGGTGGACTAAGTGGTGCTTTTATACCAGTTAGTGAAGACCAAGGTATGATAAATGCAGTTAACAAAGGAGCTTTAACAATAGAGAAGCTTGAAGCTATGACATGTGTTTGTTCAGTTGGTCTAGATATGATAGCTATACCAGGAAAAACCAAAGAATCTACAATTTCAGGAATAATTGCAGATGAAATGGCTATTGGTATGATTAATCAAAAGACTACTGCTGTTAGAGTTATACCAGTTATAGGAAAAGATGTTGGCGACCAAGCTGAATTTGGTGGTTTACTAGGTTATGCGCCATTAATGCCAGTAAATGAATTTGGTTGTGATAGACTTATTAATAGAGGCGGTAGAATACCAGCTCCAATCCATAGTTTTAAGAATTAAACTATTAATGGTAAACTTCTCTATGAGCTAAATTAGATTGGGAAGGTGAAAAGGATGAGTAAAATAATAGAAGGTCTAGAACCTAAAAGTGTATTAGAGTATTTTGAGAAGATAAATAATATCCCTAGAGGATCAGGAAATGAAAAAGAGATTAGTGATTATCTTTTGAGTTTTGCTAAAGAAAGAAATCTTGAAGTAATTCAAGATGAAGAACTAAACGTTATTATTAAAAAACCTGGAACAAAAGGTTATGAATCAAGTCCTACTGTAATTCTCCAAGGACATATGGATATGGTTTGTGAGAAGAATTTTGATGTAGAACATGACTTTTTGAAAGATCCTATTGAATTAGTAGTTGATGGAGACTATATCAGTGCTAATGGTACAACATTAGGTGCTGACAATGGTATTGCAGTAGCGTATTGTCTTGCAATTCTTGACTCTAGTGAAATTGAACATCCTCCAATTGAAGTATTTATTACATCAAATGAAGAAGCTGGAATGAATGGAGCTATTGGAGTTGATCCATCCAATTTTTCAGGTAGGATACTAGTGAACCTTGATAGTGAAGAAGAAGGAGAATTTCTAGTAAGCTGTGCTGGAGGTTTAAAAGCTTGTATAAATGTTCCTATCAAGTGGGAACAAGCAGAAGGTACTGCTTATAAAATTATGGTTAAAGGTCTAAAAGGTGGACATTCAGGTAGTGATATCGATAAGAACAGAGCTAATTCTAATCGTATCCTAGGTAGAATATTATATGATTTGAATGATGCTATGGATATTCATGTAGTTGATATATTCGGAGGTTCAAAAGATAATGCTATCCCACGTGAAGCATATGCTAATGTAATTATTCCTGATGGAGAATTTGATAAATTCAATGATATAGTTGATAAGATATCTTCAGATATCAAAAATGAGTTTAAGACAAGTGACAGTGGACTTACTGTAGTTATAACAAAAGAGAATATGGATGAAATTAAAGTAATGGCTAAAGATACTTTAAACAATCTTATTTTCTTATTAACATGCTTGCCAAATGGAATACAGACTATGAGCGCTGATATTGAGGGGCTAGTTGAAAGTTCTCTTAACCTAGGTGTTGTAGTTACTAAGGATGATTCTGTTAAATTAACTATAGCTGTAAGAAGTTCAGTAGGCTCATTGAAAAAAGTAATGGCATATCAATTAGGTTTATTTGCAGAATATGGACATTCTGAGTTTAAAGTAACTGGTGAATATCCAGAATGGGAATATAGAAAAGAATCTAAGGTCAGAGATATATTCGCTAAAACATATGAAGATATGTATGGAAAAAAACCATTAATCAAAGCAATTCATGCTGGTCTTGAATGCGGTGTATTCGATGAAAAGATAGAAGGACTTGATATGATTTCTCTTGGACCTAATATGTATGATGTTCATACACCAGATGAGAGATTGAGTATTTCTTCCACAAAGAGGACTTGGGAATTCTTATTAAATGCTCTAAAAAATATAAAATAGTAAAATATAAATAATAGTAGGGAATAGGATTAATCGTCTTATTCCCTTTATTTTTCTATAATATTTCCTGAACAAATATTAAAAACAGATATTATATTAAATGCAAAACATCTACAATCAATAACTTTAGTGATAGAAGTAAAGACATGGTTATAAAGATAGGTTTTATGATTTTTGCACCTTTTTTTAGAGCAAAAGAAGTTCCTAATCTTGCACCTAGGATACTGAATATTGCTACTGGTATACCATAGGTGAAATTTATTTTCATATTTATCGCAAATAAAAATAATGAAGTAATATTACTTACAAAATTCATTACTCTAGCATTAGCCGAGGCTCTGGTAAACTCAAAACCAAAGAGCTGTATCAATCCAAACATTAAAAAAGAACCTGTACCTGGTCCAAAGAATCCATCATAAAAACCAAGACATAGAGCTAATAATATAAGTAATAAAATTCTTAGTTTAGTTACTTTTTTTAGATTTTCTTTCATTCCTAGAGATTTAGAAAATAATGAATAAACTCCTATGATTAGTACCATTACAAGTATGATACTACTTAGTGTCTGCTCATTGATTTGAAGAGCCACAGTGACACCTATACATGCACCAACCAGTGTAAATGGAATAGCATATTTCAGCAGATTTTTGTTACCATGTCCACTTCTAAGGTATTTTATTGAGCTTGTCAACGAACCACATGCAGCTGAGAATTTATTTGTGCCAAGAACTATATGGGAAGGTAATCCTGCCATATAATATGCTGGTACACTAATTAATCCACCACCTCCTGCAATAGAATCAACAAAGGCTGCAATAAACCCAGCAAAACATAATAATACGATTTTCATTAGTTAAACACTCCTAATTTTAGCAATATAAGAATATTATAAATGATTATAGTAAATAAAGAAAGAAAAAGAATTCATTTAGTCTAATTTTGACTAAATGAATTCAATACATAAGAGATAAATTTAATTATAAACTTCAAATTCCCATATTGAATAACCCCACTTAGTTGCTCGTTCTATGCCTTGCATCTTGATATATCTTCCTTGTTGATTGATAGGTATAGTATCTAGACCACCATCACTGTCACTTTCAGTATATATATCTATCCAGTCAGTTGCATCATCTGAAATTTGTATTTTATATTTTTTACCGAATGCACTTTCCCAATGTATAAGTACCTTACTAATATCTGTTATTTCACCTAAATCAACATAGCACCATGAATTATCATCATAATCACTAGCCCATCTTGTAAGTTTGTTTCCATCAACAGCTAAAGATCCATTAAATGAAGTTGCTGGTTCTACACCTGATACAAAAAATGGCTTGTCTACAGCTAGATTCACAGGTTGATCTATAGTTTCATAAACACAGAAATCATATAAAGAATATCCCCAATTGGTTTTTCTCTCAACACCTTGCATCTTGACATAACGTGCATCTACTCCTGAGAAATCAATAATATCTTCATTTCCGTCAGAATCAACTTCGCTATAGACATCTATCCAGTTTATGGCATCAGTAGATACCTGTATTTTATATTTCTTTCCATATGCAGTTTCCCAGTGCAGTTTAACTTTATTGATATTATAAGTATCAAGTAAATCTACATATATAAATTCATTATCATTGTGATTACTGGACCAACGAGAAGAGGAAAAGCGGTCTACTGCTTTTTCAGGAGTAAAATATGTACCATCTTCTGTTGAAGATGCAGTAACAGGTTTGTTATAAGCTAGATTATTAGGGTCAATAGGAGGTAACTGTTCAGTAGGGGTAAGATTGATACCTGGCGCATTACCAACTTCAAGAGTTCTATTTACAAACTCCTCATAAGTATTAGAATTTTTACCACCCCACAGTTTTTCTGATAAAATCTTTAATGGAGGTTGAATCAGTTTGTCACAATCTTGTTGTGACACAATATTTCTCTTGCCATCTAACCAAATATGAAGTTTAGCACCTAAAAGTTTTTTATGGTTAGGGGTTAACTTATTAGTTTTTGCTCTATTAAAAATATGAGGCTCCCATTGCTCATAGAGAACTGGTAAATCAGGTAACCAGCTGGTATCAGGTACGATATATAGATAGTCGCCAGAAGAATTAATTAATTTGTTACCTCTATTCACATAATTATTTACATCAAAACCACCTTCCCAAACATCAATAATGATATCAGAGTCAGGTACAGTGGTTCCACTTTCGTGATGCCATCCAGTCCATACACGTACATTTTTACCTAGATTCTGAACATAATCAGCCATAGTATTATAGTACTGACGATATTTTTCACCGCCGCCATCATATTCATCACATCCAATATGGAAATCTGGTGCTCGAAATAGAGGGATATATTCATCATATATGGATTGCATAAAGGTATATGTATCTGGATTATGAAGATCTAGATAACGATCACCTTTTGCTGTATTAATTAGGTCAGGGCGAATCTTAGTATAGGGTCTAGCATGGGATGGGGAATCAAATTCAGGAGTTATGGTTATACCATATATATCTCCTAAATCCTGGAGAGCGATTACTTCCTGCTTTGTATAACTGCCATCTGTTGCTGTTATATTAGGATAAGTTGTACTTTCGATTCTAAAAGCCCAATAGCCATCATACCAGTCATCTGTCCAGTGAATATGAAAGTCATTCATCTTAAACCATGACATTAGTTTTACATAGTCTCTTAGGAAATCCATTGTAAAATATTTTCTGGATACATCAATCATAAAAGCACGTTCTTCATACATAGGGTAATCCCTAATATCACCTTTAGGAATAGAATCTTTTGTATTATCTGCCACTAATATTTGAAGAAGAGACCGTGTTCCGTAGAAGGCACCATCAGCTGTATTAGCTTTTATGGTCAATATATTGTCTATATCCATAAGATAACCTTCTGTACCAATATTTGTGTCCTGACAATCTAGAGTAATATATATGTCCGAATCAGTTGGATTATTAGAAGTTAGTATAGATAAATCTAAATCATTATTGATAAGCTTTATTTCATCTTTAAATGAGGTCATTCTAGTTAATAATTCTGTTTCATAATTTGGATCAATACATATACGTGATTGTGGGGTAAGGGTAAATAAACCTGTATTTCCAATCCATTCTCGTAGTGCAGGAATTACATTAGGTTGAGGATTGGTGCTGTTCGCTGATGTTGGTAGTGAATTGAATAGAGAAAAAACTAGTAATAGAATTAATAATAAGTAGGTATAACGTCTGGAAATTTTTTTGGAAAATCTCATATTATAATACCTCCATATAATTTTATATACAAAAACTGTTTTACAAAATGATTATAAGAATAAAAGTGGAGTATAATTTTGGCAGTAAAACAATTTTTGATTTTGTGTATAAATAAAGCATTAGCATTACATATATGTACAACATGGGTACATAATATATAAAGCTAATGCCTATAAATCATAGTAACACGCTTAGATATAATATTATTTATCTGTAATTATAAATAACCTATTGAAGTAATTTATAATTCTAAATATTAAGGTTTATATACTAAATCTACTATATTATTAAGATAGTGTCAAGAATTTTGTGTGAACAATTACTTAAACTTTTAGTTTTTTAGTAGAGTATTAGATTTTAAATTGGTGGAAACCTTTTTTACCTTTTTTAATTAACAAGGTTCCATCTTCTTTGAAATCATCCACTGTGATCATTCTATCTATACCATCAACTTTAATATCATTCACCCTAACGCCACCTTGTTGAACCATACGACGTCCTTCAGAACGAGTAGGTACAAGTTTCGCTTTTATAAGGGCTGATATAATATCCATTCCTTCACCTTCAAATTCATCTTTCATGACTTCAGTAGTAGGGATGGAACCGCTCTTAGCGCCACCAGTAAATAATGCTTTTGCTGCTTCCATAGCTTGTTTTGCAATCTCTTCACCATGTACTATTTTAGTGATTTCAAAAGCAAGAACTTCTTTTGCTTTATTTATTTCTGCGTCTTTTAATGCACCAAGACGTTTAACTTCATCCATAGGTAAAAATGTCAGAAGGCTAAGACATTCTTGAACTTTTGCATCTTCTACATTTCTCCAATATTGATAGAACTCATAAGGTGTTGTTTTTGCTTTATCCAACCATACTGCACCTTTTTCAGTTTTACCCATTTTTTTACCTTCACTTGTAGTAAGAAGTTTGAAAGTCATTCCAAATGCAGGTTTTTGCTCTTTACGTCTTATTAACTCAACACCACCTAGAATATTAGACCATTGGTCGTTACCGCCTAATTGAAGGGAACAGTTATATTCTCTATTAAGTGCCAAAAAGTCATAAGACTGCATTAACATATAATTGAATTCCAAGAAAGTAAGTCCTTTTTCCATTCTGGATTTATAACATTCAGCAGTTAACATTCTATTAACTGAAAAATTAACCCCGATTTCACGTAAGAAATCAACATAGTTAAGATCAAGAAGCCAATCAGCATTATTGACCATGATTGCTTTATCATCTTCAAAATCAATAAACTTGGATAATTGTTCTTTGAATCTTTCTGCATTACTATTGATTTGATCTTTAGTCATCATTTTACGCATATCAGATTTACCAGTTGGGTCACCAACCATTGTTGTTCCACCACCAATAAGAATAATTGGTCTATGTCCAGCTCTTTGCATATGAGCCATTGCCATTACTGGTAAAAAGTGACCTACAGTTAAACTATCAGCAGTTGGATCAAATCCTATATAAAATGTGACTTTCTCATTTTCTAACAATTCTTTTATTTCTTTTTCATGGGTTGTTTGTTCAATAAACCCTCTTTCCATTAACACATCGTATGCGCTCATTACGAATCCTCCTAATGTTTCTTTTTTCATTATTTATAATCCTATCATAAGTTATGTCATGATTCAAGTATTTTTAGAATACACTATAACTCATAAAAGCTGTACTTTTGCATATATATAGATAAAGAAAGTTAAACAAGTTATCTTATGAGATAAAAATAATATTTTATTATAGTTTTATTATTGATCTAGATAAGTATTGAGGTAAGAGGGGATGATTAGATGTGTGGAATTGCTGGATGGGTTAATTATAATAAGAATATTAGTGAAAAAAGAAGTGTTATCCATAACATGACAAACCAATTGGTTCATAGGGGACCAGATGAATATGGTTTCTATTATAAAACCAATGTCTTGTTGGGTCATAGAAGATTAGTAGTTATTGATCCTGATGGTGGCAAACAGCCAATGACCAAAAAAATAGGAGAACATGAATATACTATTGTTTATAATGGAGAAATATATAATACTAATGAATTAAGAGAAAAACTATCTCAAAAGGGTTATAAGTTCGAGTCTCATTGTGACACTGAAGTGGTTTTAGTTTCTTATATAGAATGGGGTGAAGATTGTACTACATACCTTAATGGAATATTTGCTTTTGGTATATGGGAAGAAAAATCAAAATCCCTGTTCCTAGCAAGAGACAGGTTAGGTGTAAAACCTTTATTCTATGCTTATATCAATGGGTCATTCATATTTGGCTCTGAAATAAAAGCTTTATTGGAATTCCCTGGATTAGAACCTGTAATTAATGAAAATGGGCTATTAGAGTTGTTCAGTCTTGGACCAAGTAGAGTACTTGGCAGTGGTGTTTTTAAAAATATCTATGAGTTGAAACCTAGCGAATTTATTATTTTAACTTCAAAGAATTTGTATAAGCATATATATTGGAAGCCAATAACCAGTTATCATACAGAAAATGATGAAGACACTTTTGAACATACAGCATATTTAGTTGAAGATTCAATAAAGAAACAACTTATTTCAGATGTACCTATATGTACATTTTTATCTGGAGGACTAGATTCAAGTGGTATTTCATCTATAGCCTCTGAGTTTTTTAAGAATCAATCTAAAAAGCTCACTACTTATTCTATAGATTACGAAGACAACGATAAGTTTTTTGTAGCCTCTGATTTTCAACCAAGCAATGATAATATCTGGGTTAAGCGTGTCAATGAATACATTGGTTCCCAGCATAAAAAAATCACTATAAATAACGATATGCTGGTAAAAGCACTACAAGATGCTGTTATAGCGTATGATCTGCCTGGTATGGCTGATATCGATTCATCGCTTATGCTATTCTGTGGCAAGGTAAAAAATGATCATACAGTGGCATTATCTGGAGAATGTGCTGATGAGATATTCGGGGGATATCCTTGGTTCAGGAAACAGGAAGATGTATATTATGATGGTTTCCCATGGAACAGATACATAAATGAAAGAAAATCCTTCCTATCAAAAGAATTAAATAAGTTAAAATTAGAGGAATTTGCCAATACTAAATATATGGACACTATCAGCGATATTGAATTCTTGGATAATGAAACAGAGCATGAGAAAAGAATCAAGAAACTTACATATATTAATCTAAAATGGTTTATGCTAACATTATTGACACGTAAGGACAGGATGAGTATGTATAAGAGCCTAGAGGTCAGAGTACCATATGCTGATCATAGAATAGTAGAATATACTTGGAATATACCTTGGCGAATCAAAAACCATAATAATATAGAAAAAGGTTTATTAAGAAAAGTTCTTAGCTCATATTTGCCAGAAGATGTAACCTATAGGAAGAAATCACCTTATCCTAAAACTTATAATCCTGAATACAGTAATTCAGTAAAATCATTACTAAAAAATATATTAGATGATAAAAATAGTCCTATTCATAATCTTATTGATACTAAAAATGTATATAATCTAATTAATAATGATGGAGAAACATTTATAACACCATGGTTTGGACAATTGATGAAAGAACCACAATTCATTGCTTACCTGATTCAACTTAACTATTGGCTTGAACACTATAAGATAAAAATTGATTATTAAACGGATTTTGAGATGATTAGTTAATTTGGTTGATATGTGAAGGGAATGAGATATAAATGAAAAAAAAGAATGTCAGAAGAAGGAACAACAGATATAATTCAAGAAACCGAAAAAAAGAAGACACCTATTCAAGTAAACTAGCTATAAAGATTTTTATATCTTTCGTAATACTGCTATCAACACTTTATCTAAAAAAATATGAAATAAAAATCGGTGAATTTGATGTAAACAGTATTTATGAAGTATTGTATTATAATGAAGACTTTGCTGAGTTATCAAATAAAGTGTTAAAAATCGGTGATGAAACTGCGGTCAAAGATTTTTTGAATTAATATTATAAGTCAAAATTAATTATAGTGGGGCTGCCTTAAAATACATTTATAATACCTATTAATAATAGATGTATTCTTAAGCAGTCCTTTTATATTTAAATTATAGTTGTTATATTTCGGGTTTTATTATATTATTATATAAGTTAAATAAACTAATATAATACTCATAGATTAAAGGAGTTAACCAATAAAATGGATAAAAAGTTAAAACTTACAGATGATATTTTACTTAGTGTGGAAAAACCTGCAAGATATTTAGGTAATGAAATTAATGTTGTAGGTAAAGATATTAATGACATAGATATTAGATTTGCTTTATGTTTTCCTGATGTCTATGAAATAGGTATGTCCCATGTTGGATTATCTATACTTTATGATTTCCTTAATAAAAGGGAAGATACTTTTTGTGAACGTGTATTTTCTCCTTGGGATGACCTTGAAAAAATAATGAGAGAAAAAAATATTGAGCTTTTCAGTTTGGAATCACAAGATGATATAAAAGCTTTTGATTTTCTTGGATTCACAGTTCAATATGAAATGAGTTATACTAACATATTAAATACCATAGATTTATCAGGTATGGCAGTGTACAGTAAGGATAGATCAGAAGATGATCCTATTGTATGTGCTGGTGGTCCATGTACTTATAATCCTGAACCAATAGCAGATTTTATAGACTTTTTCTATATTGGAGAGGCAGAGACTACATTATCAGAAATCCTTGATCTATATAAGATTCATAAGAACAATGGAGGTACTAAAGAAGAATTCTTAATTAAACTGTTAGATATAGAAGGGGTATATGTTCCAAAATTCTATGATGTCACTTACAAAGAAAATGGTGAAATCAAAGATTTTAAGCCTAATCATAAAAATGCTAAGGCTAAGATTAAGAAGCAAATAGTGATGGATTTAACTAATGCACCTTATCCAAGCAAACCTTTAGTCCCACTTATTCAGACTGTTCATGATAGAGTAGTTTTAGAATTATTTAGAGGATGTGCTAGAGGATGCAGATTCTGTCAAGCAGGTATGATATATCGTCCTCTAAGAGAAAAAGATGTAAATGTTCTTAAGAAACAAGCTACTGAATTAATTAAAAATACAGGACATGATGAAATATCACTTATTTCATTAAGTTCAAGTGATTATACAGGTTTAGAAGAATTAACTAATTATTTGATAGATGAATTCGGTAATGATAAGCATGTCAATCTTTCTTTGCCATCACTTAGAATTGATAAATTCTCATTAGATATTATGAGCAAAGTACAAGAGTTAAGAAAAAGCAGTATTACCTTTGCTCCTGAAGCAGGCTCACAAAGATTAAGAGATGTAATAAACAAAGGTATCACAGAAGAAGATATATTGTCAGGTTCTTCACAGGCATTTAAAGGTGGTTGGACAAGAGTAAAATTATATTTTATGCTTGGACTTCCAACTGAAAATTATGAAGATATAGAAGCTATTGCAAAACTTGGACAAGATATAGTAGAAGAGTATTATAAATTGCCAAAAGAAGTTAGAAAAAGAAAACCACAAATAGTTGTGAGTACATCTTTTTTTGTTCCAAAAGCTTTCACACCATTTCAATGGACAGCACAGGATACTTATGAGACTTTTATGGAAAAGCAAACATTTCTCAATAAGAAGATAAATAAAAAGAGTATCAAATATAACTGCCATGATGCAAAAACCAGTATGTTGGAAGGTGTAATGGCTAGAGGTGATAGGAAAATATCAAAAGTCATATACAGCGCATGGAAAAATGGTGCTACATTCGATGCTTGGTCAGAATTCTTCAGATTTGAAAACTGGGAGAATGCTTTTGAAGAAAATGATATAGATCCGTTATTTTACTCTTCAAGAGAAAGAGATTTTGAAGAAATATTACCTTGGGATTTCATAGATACAGGAGTTACAAAAGAATTTTTATATAGAGAATACTTACGTGCCAAAGAAGGAATCGTTAGTGAAAATTGTATTGATTCTTGTATGAATTGTGGAGCTAAAAGTTTTGGTGGAGGTATTTGCTATGTTGATTAGAATAAAATTCGCAAAAGAAGGTACAATGAAATTTATTGGACATTTGGATTTGATAAGAAACTTTCAAAGAGTATTCAAGAAAGCTGAATTTCCAATTGCATATTCAGAAGGGTTTAACCCACATCCAATTATGTCTATAGGAGCACCACTTTCTGTAGGTATAACCAGTGAGGCGGAATACTTGGATGTTAAGATTAAGGAAGACATTGATATAAATTATCAAATCAAAAATCTTGATTTACATGCACCGGAGGGAATTAAAATTCTTGATATTACTGTACTCCCTGAGAAAGCTAAAAGTGCTATGGCATTAATTGATGCTGCTAAATATAAGATTACCGTTAATAATATTACTATTACTGATGACATGATAAATAACCTAATGTCCAAGAATAATATAATTATTACTAAAAAAAATAAAAAGAATGTTCTAAAAGAAATAGATATAAAACCAGGAATCTTCAATATCGCATTAGGAGAAGATGGCGATTTATTATTGCTAATTGCTACTGGTAGTAGAATGAATGTTAAACCTGAAATCGTGTTGGATAATCTATGTAAGGTTAATGATATAGAGTACAATAAGTTTGATTTCAAAATTCACAGACAGGAAATATATTATATCAGTGACAATAAGTTTCTTCCCTTGGATAAGATATTATAGGAGTGTTAAAATGCCATATAAATTAGTTGTTGCAAAAGATGAAGATATTGTATACAGTGCATTATTGGATGGAAATAGAAGATTGATAGAGCTTGGTATAAATGAAGAAGACAGTAATGATCTTATTGGGAAAATATATATAGGTAAAGTCGTCAATGTAATAAAAGGTATGAATGCAGCATTCATCAATATTGGACGAAGCAAAAATGCTTATATGTCCCTTGATAACAGTTCAGATATATTTTATACCAAGAGTAATGCATCTAATAAGCTCTCAAATGGTGATGAGATAATGGTTCAAATAATAAAAGAAGAGCATGGTAGTAAGGGATGTGTTGTATCACCAAATATATCTCTTACAGGTCGTTATGTGGTGCTTACTAAAGGGAAAAATTTCATTGGATTATCAGGTAAGATAAAGGGAGAAAATGAAAGGAAACGTCTTAAGGATATATTAGAAAAATACGTTACGGAATCTTATGGTTTTATTATTAGAACCAATGCTTATAAAATACAAGAAGAGCTTATTGAAAATGAAGTGGAAGAACTAGTTACAAGATATAATTCTATCATAGATACTGCTAAGTATAGAACATGTTATACGGAGATATATAAAGGTATTAACTCGGTGCTGAAATTTGTTAGAGATATGTACGATATTGATATAGTCGAATATATATTTGATGATAAAGAATTATATCAAGAAGTTAGGTCTTATTTCGAAAAAACTAATCCAGAGCTGATGGATAAAATAAGGTTGTACAAAGATAAAAATCTTTCTTTGATGAATCTATATGGATTGAATGATAAGATTAGAAAAGCTTTGTGCGAAAGAGTTTGGTTAAAATCTGGAGGTTGTATCGTTATTCAGCCTACTGAAGCATTGGTTTCTATTGATGTAAATACAGCCAAATTCACTGGTAAAAAGAATCTTGAAGAAACTATATTCAAGACCAATATTGAAGCTGCAAAGGAAATAGCTCATCAGATAAGACTTAGAAACCTATCGGGTATAATTGTTGTTGATTTCATTGACATGAAAAATAAAGAACATAATCAACAGCTTTTGAGAGAACTAAGTTCATATGTTAAAAAGGATAGGAACAAAGTTTTTGTGGTAGGAATGACAGGATTAGGTCTTGTTGAGATGACAAGAAAGAAAACTAATAAACCTCTGTATCAACAATTAGCCAATAAATAAGATAAACTCTGTTTAGAGGATATATATAACATAATATCCCTAAACAGAGTCCTTATTATTTTACTTGCATTTTATATCATATAGTACAATAACACATATATGATAATAGTGTAAAATCTGATATGCAGATTATAAACCAGCTGTATTTATATTCATCCAATAGATATTCTTTTAATCTATATTGTAATGACTTGGTTGATATCCATTACCTTGACTTTACAAGAAGCTGATTCTTGAAATTTATATGGATCTGCCTTAATAGGTGGAAAAGTATTATAGTGCATAGGTATCGCCAAATCAGGTTTTACAAAGTCTACTGCTTTACAAGCATCAGGTATATCCATTGTAAAATTACCCCCTATGGGTAACAAAGCTGCATTGACATGTTCATCTTCTAACAGTTTCATATCTAGTGTGAGTCCTGTGTCACCTGCATGATATATTTTGATACCATCATAATTAATTAAAAATCCACATGGATTCCCTGCATAAATGATTTCTTGGTCAGTTGTGATTACACAGGAACCATGAAGAGCATTAGTCATTTTGATGGATACATCATCTATTATTGCACTTCCTCCAATATGCATAGTATGTACAGATATGTTTTTGTTGTTAAATAATAGATAGTTGCCTAATTCAAAATTGGTAATGATAGTTGCATTAGTCTTTATAGCTAGTTCAACAGCATCACCTAAATGGTCTCCATGACCATGGGTTACAAATATATGATTAAGATTTTTAAAGTCATCAACTGTAGCTGTACATTGTGGGTTATCTGTTATGAAAGGGTCAATTATGGCACTGTAATTCCCAGCTTCCATATAAAAAGCAGAATGCCCTAGATACTTTATGTTCATACTAATCGCTCCTTACTTAATTTTTAATAATATCTCCAAAATTTATTTTACCATAAAAATGTATTTATGACCTAAAATAATATAATTTTCCAGTTTTAAGCTTAAAACCGTAAAAATCCTTGACATTTGTAGTGAATTATGGTAAAGTTTTTGAGTGGTATAGCCGCACGAAGAGGTTATAAGATTTCTTAGGAAACACCGAATTCGGCGAGTCTTGATAAAAGGAGGTGCCAAAATGTACGCAATTATTGAAACTGGTGGAAAGCAATATAAAGTTGCTGAAGGTGATTCAATTAGAATCGAAAAATTAGGAGTAGCTGCTGGCGAAACTGTAACATTTGACAAAGTTTTAATGATATCTAATGACAATGGTTTAACTGTTGGTAATCCAACTGTTAGCAATGCTACTGTAACTGCAACTGTTGAAGCAGAAGGCAAAAACAAAAAAGTTATAGTTTACAAGTACAAAGCTAAAAAAGGTTATCATAAAAAGCAAGGTCATAGACAACCATTTACTGAAGTTAAAATCGAAAAGATTAACGGGTAATTATTATTATGATTGCTGTTAATGTATTTACGAGTAACGAGATAATAAACGGTTTTGAATTAAGTGGTCACGCAGGTTATTCTGAATATGGTAAAGATATAGTATGTGCTGCACTGTCAGTATTGACTATAAATGCTATTAACTCAATTGAGAATTTTACAGATGATTTATATGATTGTTCTACAGACGAACAGATAGGATATATGTCATTTAAAATATTGGATAAAGTCAGTGATGAATCTCATTTATTGCTGAAATCAATGATATTAGGTATAGAATCAATGATAGAAGAATACGGTAGTGATTATATAACTCTTGATATCAAGGAGGTGTAAGCATGTTAAGAATGAACCTTCAATTCTTTGCTCATAAAAAAGGAGTTGGTTCTACTAAGAACGGTAGAGACTCTGAGTCAAAGAGATTAGGCGCTAAAAAAGCTGATGGACAAACTGTAAAAGCTGGAAATATTTTATATAGACAACGTGGAACTAAAATTCATCCAGGTGAAAATGTAGGTAGAGGTGGCGATGACACTTTATTTGCATTAGTTGATGGAGTAGTTAAGTTTGAAAGAAAAGGCAGAGACAAGAAGCAAGTTTCTGTATATCCAAAAGCTCAATAAGTTTACTGAAAAGTTTCAAATGGTTTCATTTGAAACTTTTTTTTATGGTTTTATAAGGAAAATATATTGAACTTATTGAGAATGCTTAATAGATGTTTGAATTCAATATATAATAACAAGTTTTTTAGAATAGGTATATAGACAGTATAATTAATAAATACTATAATTAAAGGTAATTTAGTCTACAAAGTTAAATATCACTTTAAATTATAGTAATTTTATAATATAATACACATAGATTAATAAGTATTAAACTAAAATAAGATTAATAATTAAGACTCAATTAATTTTCCTAATGGGAAAGGATAGATGCAAATGATATTTGTAGATCAAGCTAAGATATATATAAAATCAGGTGATGGCGGTAACGGTTGTGTAAGTTTCAGAAGAGAAAAATATGTACCTAACGGTGGACCTGATGGAGGAGACGGTGGTAAGGGCGGAGACATTATCTTTCGAGTGGATAATGATCTAAATACACTATATGATTTTAGACATAAAAAACATTTCAAAGCCCGTAACGGAGAACCTGGCAAAGGTAATAGAATGCACGGCAAGAATTCTGATGATCTAATAATAAATGTACCACTTGGTACTATTATAAGAGAAGCTGAAACAGGAAAAGTAATTATTGATATGGCTCATCCTGGTATGGAAGAAGTTTTATTAAATGGTGGTCGTGGTGGTAAAGGAAATCAGCATTATGCCACTCCAACCATGCAGATACCTAAGTATGCCCAACCTGGTAAATCAGGCAGGGATCTTTGGGTCGTTTTAGAATTAAAAACAATTGCTGATGTTGGTCTTGTAGGTTTTCCTAATGTTGGTAAATCAACTTTTCTATCAAGAGTAACTAATGCTAGACCTAAAATTGCTAATTATCATTTTACAACACTAAACCCAAATCTAGGAGTTGTCGATATAAGTGATGGAAAAGGTTTTGTTATAGCAGATATTCCAGGTCTTATCGAAGGTGCTTCAGAGGGCGTTGGACTAGGTCATGAATTTTTAAAACATATTGAACGTACAAAAATCATTGTTCATATAGTGGATGTAGCTTCAACAGAAGGAAGAAATCCTGTAGAAGATATTAATAAGATAAATTATGAACTAAAAACATTCAATCCAGAGCTAGTTAAAAGACCAATGGTAATAGCTGCCAACAAAATTGATGTAATGCAAGATGATAAATATTTATTGGAATTAAAAGATGAATTTGAAGATAAAGGAATTAAAGTATACCCTATCTCTGCAGTTACAGGTCAGGGAGTGAAAGAGTTATTATACCATATTCATGACCTATTAA
The DNA here is from genome assembly GCF_018141425.1 of Vallitalea guaymasensis. NCBI lineage: Bacteria > Bacillati > Bacillota > Clostridia > Lachnospirales > Vallitaleaceae > Vallitalea > Vallitalea guaymasensis. The sequence goes on along the minus strand of NZ_CP058561.1, from coordinate 5,341,069 downwards.
AAGGTTTAGATGATGAAACATTAGTCTATGAACAAGAGTATTTCATTGATAGTGAAGAAGTTAAGGAAGATGCATTTACTGTAGAGGTATTAGAAGATAATACTTTCCTAGTAGAAGGACCTAAAATAGAAAAAATGCTAGGATACACTAATCTTGAAACTGAAAAAGGGTTTGCTTTCTTCCAAAAGTTCTTAAAGGAAAATGGTATAATCGAGGAATTAGAACGCCTTGGTATAGAAGAAGGGGATACTGTTAAGATGTATTACCTTGAATTCGATTTTTATAAGTAGAAGAGAAATTACAAAAGGAGAATATGATGGAAAGAATAACAAGTAAACAAAGAGCCTATCTAAGACGATTGGCCAATGATATAGAACCAATATTCCAGGTTGGTAAGTCAGGGGTAACTCCTGAAATAACAGAAGCCATATCTGATGCATTAGAAGCTAGAGAATTAATTAAAATTAATGTATTAAAGAATTGTTTATACACACCAAAGGATATATGTTATGTTTTAGCAGAAAGAACAAGATCAAGTGTAGTACAGCAGATTGGAAGAAAGATTGTACTATATAGAGAATCTAAGGAAAACGCTAAGATTATATTGCCATAACAATTATGGTACAGCTGATTTTATACTAATGATTAAAAGAAACGAGGGGTTTACATGAAAAAATATTTAAGATTTATTTCGATAACAATGATGTTGTTAATAATAATTAATTTAAGTAATTTTTCTAGTTTAGCAAGACCGATAACCTTCAATGATATGGACATAACTCTTGCAAAAGTTGTGGAAGTAATTAGTGGTGAGGCCATCAAAGTAATTGAAGAAGATAGTAATTCTAACAAAACTGTTAAACTTATTAAAATGATAGGTATTGATACTGATTCTTCTACTGAAGCTATGGAATATACTTATAACCGTTTGTTAGGCAAACGAGTTATGCTGTTGCCGGATTCTAAGGATTCAACATTTGACAAGTTAGAGGGTTGGAGTTATAAATATGTTTATTTGCTATCAAGTAAATCTCTAAGTGAAGAATTATTGGAACAGGGATTAGCTAATTTGGATGATTCATATAATCAAGCTGAACAGTATAGTGATTTAGATAAAGCCATGCTAAAAGCAAAAGAAGAGAAAAAAGGTATTTGGGAAAATTATAATAACAAAAACGCTACTATAGGAGTTAACATCAATACTGCTACTTATACTGATTTAGTAGATGTATTGGAGGATACTACTAGTTCAATGGCATATTCTATTGTTAATTATAGAAAATATAATCCATTCAATTCTGTTGAGGAGATTAAGTTTTGTAACACAGCCTTTACGAAAGAATGGTTTGATAAAAATAGAAACAAGATGTCTGTTATAAGTAATATCAGTACAGCATCATTTGAAGAATTGAAATCATTGTTTAATGATACTGAATTAGGCGATAAGATGGCAAAGAATATTGTAGAATATAGATTATATAACCTAATTAATAGCCTATATGAAGTTAGAAGAATACCTGGTATGTATCATAACTATTCCAAGGTAGAAGAATTCATAGCTCTAAAACCAGTTAATGACTATGTGGAAAAAGAAATTAAAGTAGTTAATCTTAATACTGCTTCTATCAAACAGATTAGAAGAACTTGCTTTTTCTCAGTAAATAGAGCTGACCAAATAGTAAAAGAAAGAAATAATCAAAAATATATTATTAAATCTTTAGGTGAATTAGAGAAAAAAGGTTATATAAGCAGATACGAGATCAATCGCTATAGTGACAATTTTTCATTGCTTACCAATATTAATACTGCTAAAGAATATGAATTGGAATCTTTATTTGGTTTTATTGATATAAAGGAAGAAACAAGAGACAACATTGTCAAGCGTATAGTTGATAATAGACCATATACAGCCAAAAATGAAGTTGAAAGTATTATGACTTCAGCTTATTATGATAAGTTAAAACCTTATATATATGCTGTGGATTCTGAAATTCCTGAGTATATTAATATTAATATCACTGATAGATATAATGCAGTTGAATTATTTAATATGAACGATAAAGAAGCTGAAAAATATCTTAAAAATAGGATTAGATATACGTTCAGTAAGAACATCAATTTTGATTATGCTAATTACGTTTCTGACTTTTCGCTATTTACTAATCTGAATACCGCATCAAGATATGAACTGGAAAATATCTATGGAAGAGTGTGGAAAGACAGTAAATATCAATATGTTAGAATACCAAAAGAAATTATTGATGATATAATAAGCTTTAGGGAAGATCAACCATTCTGTTCTTTGGATGAAGTTTCAGAGATATTCTCTAAACATAAACAAAAGACTATATATAATAATATTAAAGATTACCTGGTATTTTATTAAATACAACTAATCTGATAGAAGGGTTTATTTATGAATAATGAATCAATCGGTATTATGGGAGGAACATTCGATCCCATACACTACGGTCATTTGATATTGGCTCAGCACGTATTAGATGAGATGGGTTTGAAAAAAATAATGTTTATACCTTCAGGTATATCTTATCTGAAATCAAACAAAGGAACATCTGATAAAAAGCATAGGTTCAATATGACTAAGCTTGGTATAATTAATAATAAAAGATTTGAAGTATCAACTATAGAGATTGATAGAGAAGGTAATACTTATACCGTTGATACTATTGAGGAATTAAATGAAAAATACCCCAATAACACCTATTATTTTATAATAGGTGCTGATTCTTTATTTGATCTAGTTAAATGGAAGAATTATAAAAGATTATTTGAAATCTGTAATTTTGTTGTTACTAATAGAGGTTCCACTTATACTGATGAACAATTACAACAGGAGATTCATAGATTGAAAAGCAAATATGATGCTACAATAAATCTGATTTGTATTCCAGATATTGAAATTTCTTCATCTGAGATAAGAAGAAGGGTAAAAAATAGACTATCAATCAAATATTTATTACCTGAAGATGTTGAAAAATATATTCATGATAATGAACTCTATATATAGTTTGCCTGTAACATTTTTATTGTAAAGAAGGGATAAATATCATGCAAAATAACTATAATATTACTGGAATTAGAAATCACCTACTAAAACAGCTTAGTGAAAATAGATATGAACATACATTAGGAGTAGAAAAAACAGCTGTTTCCTTAGCCAAGCTGTATAATGTAGATATTGAAAAGGCTAGAGTGGCTGCTCTGTTACATGATTGTGCAAAAAACTTATCTGATGATAAGAAATTGGAGTTATGTGAAAAATATAATATTGAAGTAACAGAAGAACAGAAAAAGAATCTTGACTTGATTCATGCTGAAATAGGTTCTGTAATGGCTAAATATGAATATGAAATTGATGATGAAGACATTCTTAATGCAATTACCTATCATACTACTGGTAAACCCAATATGTCCAATCTTGAAAAGATTATTTATGTATCAGATTACATAGAACCTGGGAGAACAAAAGCACCTAATCTAGATGAAATCAGAAGAGTAGTTATGAAAGATTTGGACAAAGCATTATATATGATTTTATCTGATACAATCAATTATTTAAAAACAAGTAAAAAGTATATAGTACCTACTACTATGGAAGCTTATGAGTACTATAAAAATATTTTGGATACTACAGGAGAGATAAATATGGAAAAGAATACAGACAATTCAATGGATCTATTAAAAACTGCATTGAAGGCTTTAGATGACAAACTTGCAGAGGATATACAAGTTCTTGATATAAGAGATCTAACAGTTATAGCAGATTATTTTATAATAGCTCATGGTAATAATAAGAGTCATATAAAAGCTCTTATTGATAGAACAGACGAAGTTTTATCTAAGAATGGTTACGAACCTAAACAAGTAGAAGGTTATAACTCAGCTAGCTGGATATTATTGGATTATGGCAATATCATTATCCATATCTTCAGTAAAGAAGATAGATTATTCTATGATCTTGAAAGAATATGGAGTGATGGTAAGAAAATAGACGTTAAGAGTTTAATTGAAGATTAGTTCTATCTACCTTAAGAAATAAAATTATTATCATAATAAGAGGTTTGCTATTACACACTTTAATAGCAAACCTCTTTTCTTATTAAAATCTTCTAAAAAGCCCTATTACTTTACCAATAATCTTTACATCGTCTACGATTATAGGAGTCATTGAACTATTCTCAGGTTGTAACCTAATATGGTCTGGTTCTCTAAAAAACCGTTTTACAGTAACAGAGTCATCAAGTAATGCAACCACAATATCTCTATCTACAGCTTGATTTTGTTGTTGTACCAAAATTAAATCCCCATCATAAATTCCTGCTTCAATCATACTGGTGCCATTAACATTTAGCATAAAAGTCTGTTTGTTGGGTATAAACTCAGCAGGTATAGGAAAATATTCTTCTATATTTTCTACTGCTAATAATGGTTCTCCAGCTGCAACTCTACCTACGATAGGTACACTTACCAATTCTCTTCTTGTAGGTGAAAAGGATTCATCAATTATTTCTATTGCTCTTGGTTTGGTCGGATCTCTTCTAATGATTCCTTTTTTCTCTAATCTCTCAAGATGGCCATGTACTGTTGATGTTGATTTCAAGCCTACAGCATCGCATATTTCTCTTACGGCTGGTGGATATCCTTTATTTAAAATTTCACTTTTTATAAAATTAAGTATCTTGATTTGCTTTTCGCTCAAGTCATTACTCATAATAATTCACCCCTATAATATTATTTACCAGTTATATGTATTGTAATTACATGCAAGTAAAATCTTTATTACTAAAAATAATGCATACATTTATTAACAATTATAGCATATTAACCTAATAATATCAAACAAATGTTCGGATAATTAAAAAATATTATTGACACAGAACATTTGTTCGGGTATAATAAATACAAACAAATGTTCGGGGTGATGATAAATGTATAGAAACAAAAGATTTTATGTCTTGGTAATATGTATGTGTGTATCGCTTTTTATTGTTTGTGGTTTTTTATTAGGATCAAATTATGTTAAGGGGTTAGAAATTAAACCTAACAAGATTTATATGTCTATCAAGATTGAGAAAAATGATACTTTATGGTCCATTTCAAGGGAAAATATGAATAAAGAGTATTATAACACTAAGGAGTATATAAAAGAGTTAAAACACATAAATAACTTGTCTAGTGATATAATACTTCATGGAGATCATATTATTGTTCCTATTATTAATTAGAAAACTAGTCTTTTCTTAACTTAATAACTTTTGCTGCTTGTCTTCGTCTAGCATCTTCTATTTGTGCATAATGCTTTTTAGTTGTATTTACATCCTTATGACCTAGAACATCAGCAACAAGGTATATATCACCAGTTTCTCTATATAGATTGGTTCCATAGGTACTTCTGAGCTTATGAGGGGAGATATTTTTTAAGTTAGTTACAAGCTTAGAGTATTTTTTTACTAGGTTTTGGACAGATCTTACACTTAATCGTTTATGTTGTAATGAAAGAAATAGTGCATCTTCATGACCTGAAACGGGTATAATATGTTTTCTATTATCCAAATATGCCATTAATGCACTTTCAACCTCATCTCCAAAATATATGATAACTTCGTTACCACCTTTTCTTACAATCCTAATACCATTAACATTGAAATCAATATCAGAAATGTTAAGACCAACGCATTCAGAAACACGTATACCAGTTCCAAGTAATAACGTCATCAATGCTAAATCTCTGTCTTTTGTTAATTTATGATATTTCTTTTGAGATTGTGTTAGCTTATCACCAGATTCAACTTCATCTAATAATCTAGCTACTTCATCAATTTCTAAACGTGTTATGTTTTTATTATGTATCTTAGGTAGATCGACCAGCAAAGCAGGGTTGTTAGTTATTTTTTGCTTTTTATAAAAATATGTAAAAAAAGACCTTAGGCTTGCAAGCTTTCTGGATTTACCTCTTTCAGTATTTTTATGTTCAATAATATGACCTTTTTTATCTTCTTTTTTATAATAACTTAGGTATTCTAAATACATTTCAATATCATCTGGTGTTATATATGAGAGTTCTTTTAGTTCTATGTGTGTTATATCTTTATCTTTGAAATCCTTGTGATACTCAAGTATAAATTCAAAAAACAGTCTAAGATCATATGCGTAAGCAATCCTAGTTTTGGATGAAGTAGTCTGTTCTATGCCTCTAAAAAATTCAAATGTAAAAGAGGGTAGAGAGTACATAATTTCTCTTAATATAACTGAGTTTTTAATATTTTGTTGTTCATGGTAATCATTATTTTTTATCATTAGTATACACCTCATTTACTTACCTTCATTAATGCCATATTATAAATATTAGAACTTCCAACCTTTGATATCTGAACCTTCAATAGCTCTATATAGCCTTTGTACCAAACCAGGGTTCTCTTTTTCTAAATTGGAGAGAAGATTTTTCATATATTCACGCTTAGTATTTCCGTCGGCAGGGCAAGGGCTCTTTACAACAGGTAGATTATATTTATTTTTAAATCCTATCAAATCTTTTTCTGCAACATACATAAAAGGTCTAATAGAATATAGTTTCATCCTGTCAAGATATGTCACTGGAGAAAATGTATAGAATCTACCTTCAAAAAACAATGACATCATCATAGTTTCAACAATATCCTCTTTATGATGACCAAGAGCGATTTTATTACATCCTAACTTATCTGCCATTTCATTTAAGGCACCTTTACGCATTTTAGCACATAATGAACATGGATTTTTTTCCTTTCTCTCGTTGAATATGATTTCACCAATATCAGTATCAACAATTGTATAATTTATATCTAATTCTTTGCATAGATTTTTGACTCCTGTTAAATTAAAATTATCAAAGCCAAGAGAAACAGTAATAGCTTCAACTTCAAATTTCTTTGGATAGAATCTCTGCAGTCCTTTTAACGCATAGAGTAGTGCTAAACTATCTTTTCCTCCGGAAACACCTATCGCTATTTTATCTCCATCATCTATCATATTGTAAGTATCTACAGCTTTTCTAGTATGGCTAAGTAGTTGTTGTAATTTCATTATATATAAACCTTTCTTATTTTTAGTATAGTTTTAACGAATATTAATAAATTGCAATATATTAATATTTGATTATTAATTAAATCTATATAATATAAATTATCCATAGTCATAATAATTAACTGGTATATATTTTATTATCATAATATAGCAATATAAAACCTTTTAAATATAAGTATAATATATATTAATAGGAGTTAATCTATATTATAGTAGAGCATAATTTAGTATATTATATCATAAAACAAATGGGTTAAATAGTGGTTAGTATTAATAATTTAGATTTATTATCTATAATGGATTATGCTGTAGTTGTATATAAAAGTTAATATTTTAGTTAAATGTCATATTATAATTATTTCCTATAAGATCTTGCAAAATAATAAGAATAAGATGTAATAATAGTGATATTGAACACAATATAAAACAAGAAGTATAAGAAGATAAAAATTATGAAAGTTTGTTAATATTTTCACGTATAGTATATATTACTTATAACATTTCGTTAAAGTTGTGTTTTGCGCATAGTTAAATTGAGTATTATAAGAAGTGTTCAGCATTATAACTATTATAACTTTTGTAAGAATACATAATTATCTACAAAGAATATTACAAAAAGTAGAGAGATATAAATCTAATCATATCTCTCTAGCTTTGTTAACAATATCTTATGTTCTATTATGTCAAAACCATCCGAATCCATTTCTCCACTAAACCCAATAAAGCTTTCTCTATCCTTAACCTCACCTACTTCATTTACATAAGCTAATTCATTAGGACAAACAGTATAGCTTCTAAAGGGACATTCATTATCAAAACAATAATAGCTTGGGTTAAAAGCTATGCGATTTAAATATTTTAAATCATAGTTGATCAAGTAATCATAAATTTTCTTCATACTCAAAATAATCGAAGTCGGCATTAATGTGTAATCCGGTCAAATCCTGACAGCATAAACCTACAAATGCGCCTGTAAATCTTTCTTCTTTTATATAAGTAAAATACTCATCCGACAATGTGCTTGCGTCAAAAACAGGACCTATGGCTTTCCAGTCAAAACCATCTCCCGAATAATAGAACTGTAGCTTGACATAATTTACTTCTACCTTTAAATAACACTTTTCATCTTTATGAATGGATATTCCCTCATCTATCGGGTAATCGAAAGTTCCATTATCACAAACGATAATTGTCAAGACTTTACCAATGTTTTCATTATGAGTAATACTTAGGTAATAAAAGTTCAAGGAGTCATACATACATATAAGCCCTGCCATCTGCTGAAATGAATAGGGGTCGAATTCAACACAGGTTACTGCAGTGTATTTGAAAGACTGCTGACGTCTCGCAATCAAACTTTGTTTATGCATTGAACTTAGTGATTCCCAACCTTTTAACCTGAGATAACCGGGGCGCTCTGTGAGTGAAAGCATATCCTCACCAAGAGGGATTCTAAGACTTTGAAAATGTATACTCAAGGTTTCAGAGTCAAAATTATCCCGAATACAGGATTTTTCCCATGGATGCTCCAACAAATCTGGAGACTTAATATTAACCAAGGGGGTATTCCCTCCGTTATCAAGCCTAAGCCAATAATCTTCGGTCCAGTCCATTTTTTGTATCGCTGTTTCTCTTCCAAGAATACACCGTCCTTTAGAAGGAAGTGGTCTTCCGCACAAGTGAACCATGTACCAGTCTCCATTTTGTGTTTCTACCAAGCTTGCATGCCCTGCTCTCTGCAATTCAAGCTTACAATCATACCTAGATGTAAGAATAGGATTTTTCGGGTCCACCTCATAAGGTCCTGTAATTGATTTTGATCTTGCCATGGTTACTGCATGATCAAGGAAAGTACCACCTTCAGCTGTAAGCAGATAATAGTATCCATTTTTCTTATATAAATGGGGTCCCTCCGTAAGACCTAACTCTGTTCCCTTAAAAATATTTGTAATTGGACCGACAAGGCGTTTTTTCTTCACGGAATACTCTTGAAGTAATATTCCTCCAAACCTGTTATTCCCTTTACGGTGATCCCAAATCATATTAACAAGCCATTTTCGTCCATCATCATCATGAAAAAAGGAAGGGTCAAACCCACTACTGTTTAAATATATTGGGTCAGACCACTCTCCACAGATGTTACTAGCTGTCACAAGATAATTATGAGCATCCTTAAAAATTCCTGAAAAGCTTTTTACATCGGTATAAATCAAATAAAATATACCATCATGGTAAGACAAGCATGGTGCCCATATCCCACCCGAGCTTGGATTACCTCTCATATCAAGCTGAGAGATCCTGTTCAATGGACGTGTAATCAGTTTCCAGTGTATCAAGTCCTTGGAGTGATGTATTTGCACACCAGGAAACCACTCAAATGTAGAAGTTGCAATGTAGTAATCATCACCAACTCTTAAAATCGATGGATCAGGATTAAATCCTCGAAGTATAGGATTATCAACCTCTTTCAAAACAACTTTTTTGATATCATGCATATAATAATTCCTCCATACTCAATTTGTTAGTGTAAAGTATTTTATTTTATCCTTTATTGCTCTTTTTAATTAAACTACTTCTAATTTTTTATAAAAGTAAAAAAAACGAGTATAATTGGAGCAGCTTATAACTAGAGCTGCTCCAATAGGACCCATTATGGTATCAACCACATCTAGGTGTTTTCTTTGAACAAGAAAAACATCGCCAATTATTTAATTAATCTTTTGTAAAGTACAATCATCAGCATATATATCCGCAGTCGAAGTATCGGTACATATGTAGAATTTAGCACTAGTTAGTGTTCCTGTCCATGTTACATTTACTATCCCTGATAGATTAGTATACGATGTATTATTAACTAAACCGCTAACAAAGAAATAATGTGTTCCTGAAGAATCTATAGTTTGAATGACTACATTACCAATATCACTTCCAGATGATAGTTGTACAAATGCCCCAATATCATAGCTTCCTTGACCGTTAGCATTAAGAGATGAAAGAATATCTTGTGATGGTCCATTCCAAGCTGCAGTCCTTCCAGAGTATATACCTGCTTTTGTACCAGAGTATACAGGTGAAGTTACTGTTGCAACTGAACCAGAACCAAATGATGCCCAAGATGCGGTACCACTTTCAAAACCATCATTTTGTAATAACTCTATCTCAGTCTTTTGTAAAGTACAATCATCAATATATATATCCGCAGTCGAAGTATCGGTACATATGTAGAATTTAGCACTAGTTAGTGTTCCTGTCCATGTTACATTTACTATCCCTGATAGATTAGTATACGATGTATTATTAACTAAACCGCTAACAAAGAAATAATGTGTTCCTGAAGAATCTATAGTTTGAATGACTGCATTACCAATATCACTTCCAGATGATAGTTGTACAAATGCCCCAATATCATAGCTTCCCTGGCCGCTAGCATTAAGAGATGAAAGAATATCTTGTGATGGTCCATTCCAAGCTGCAGTCCTTCCAGAGTATATACCTGCTTTTGTACCAGAGTATACAGGTGAAGTTACTGTTGCAACTGAACCAGAACCAAATGATGCCCAAGATGCGGTACCACTTTCAAAACCATTATTTAGTATTATCTCGTAATCTGAGTTTTGATCTTCACCAGTCCAAGTTTTCCATTGTTCAAAGGTCTTTGAGGTAATAAGATCAGAAAATGGTGCATCACCACTATAAGTATTATAGTCACAAGCAAACGTATTAAGCAAGTCAGACCAGTTTGGTATTTCAATCATATAACCACTTGCATCTTGAGTTATTTTATTGTTGTTTATATCAATATCCCTGACTCTATTTTTTTGTAATTTTACAACTGGAACAGCACTAAAATTATAACTATCATCTCTATATGCCCAATCCCACACATTTATTTGATTGCGTAAATTGTTTTCTATAACATTGTTTTGAATGGTTATATCATCACATAATTCAATAACCAATCCTCCTTCTTTAACAGAATAAGTACCTGATTTTCCTGTATTAGTATATCTTATTTGTGAATCCTTAATTAAAAATGGTCCTGGTGAATATTCAAAGAAAACACCTCTTAAGTAATTGTTAGCAACATTAACTGAATCAATAATTATGTCATAGTTATCTACATCCATCCATAATCCTGTTGCATAATTATCAAAAAAGTTTACATTGTAAACCTTACATATATTTGTATGCATGAATTTAAAGCCTCCACTTGCCCATCCATCCAAGTAGTCACACCATTTAAGCCTCCATACATTATACGATACTTCTGAGTTGCTCATCAATATATTTTGTACTCCATAAGTCCACATTCCGATATGACCATTGTAATTAACTTTTGTATTATTTACGGTAATATTTTTTGAGTAATCATATTTACCATTAGTTGAATTAATAATTTCTCCCCAATTTGCGCTAACACAAGTTTCTCCCCATATTGTTAATCCATAAAAATTAGAATAATTAATTTCACAATTATCTATTAATAAGTTGTCTGTCTTGTAGAAGTTGACTGCTCCAAAATAACCTGATGAATGCCTACTACTATTGTTTGCGTGTTGGAATACTATACCTCTTAAAACAATATTTTTTCTCCCTGGCATTACATCCAGAAGTTGATCCCTTTCGGATACCTCAACAGTATGCCCATTCAAATCAGACCATGAAGAAGGTATTTGTAAGTATATCCTATCATTTGCTTCGTCAACATAATAGGTTTTATCAGTCATATTCTCAAGAGACAGTGTCTGAGTATACAGCTCACCATCTACAAATAGCATTTCTCGTCTTCTTGAAAGCTCAGGGAATTGAGGTGCTCCTATACCTTCATATTCATAATAATATGCAGGAGCTGTTCCCCAGTCATAATTCCATGTAGCATAATATCTCTTACTTGTTCCATCCTGTGTCCAATTACTCCAAACATCTGATCCTGAAACTATTGCATTTTTTGCATTTTCCGCTTCAATTATAAGAGATGCTGATTGATCTACTTCTATATTTTTTGCCACATAAAGATCATATATACTTCCATTAAAATAACATTCCCATCCTGTTAAACCTCTTCCTATATATAATTCTCCATCAGATGCTACAGTTGAATCCGTATTGGTTACACTTCCAGCAGATGAAAGAATAATGTTATCGCTATCTTTATAATAGAAATCAACCTTACTGCCGTCATGGGTAATCTTAATTGTATATATTTTCGTATTATCCCATGTTATTGCATTACTTTCAATCCATTGTCCATTCCAATAAAGACCTATTTTTGAATTAGATCCTATTCTTACTGAATAAGGGGTATCATTAGCTGAACCTTTAAGTTTTTCAAGTATTTTCATATCACGATTTCCAATTGTTTCGTTAAACTTAACAGTCATATTTATAGTTATTTTACTGGTAATATCAAAATCATCACTGTCTGGAACTGAAACATATCCTGCTTTTCCATCAAATTCAAGTGCACCATCATTTGCATTCCATGTAGTACCACTAAATAAAGTACCACTGTTACCTCTTCCAGAATAATCAAATGCAGTATTTCCAGATCTATCGTCCATTCTATACCACGCAGCATAATTAGAGTTTTGTAATATTACTTCTTCATTATAAGTCCCATCTTTAAGTATAACTTTGGTATTATACCCTGCATCCTTTTTAACTACTGCTTTATCCAATGCTTTTTGAAAGGTTTTATAGGGATTTGAAGAAGAACCATTCCCATTTACATCATCACCATTAACAGGATCAGCATAATAAGTATATGAAACAACTTCAGATATTGTCGGTGCACCAGTGGCATCTTGGGGCAAATCAGGCGCAGCAAACACCTCTACTTGAAACATCAAACTTAATGTAAACATACTAATTAAAACTACTAATAAACCTACTAATAAACCTATTGTACTTTTAATCTTTTTCATCATAACAAATCCTTCCTTTTTAATTTGGTTTGTTTTATGTGTTTACCCAGTTCTGGCAATTACCCCTTTACTCTGCCTAATAGTCAACTAACAAAATATCTTTGTAAGAAAAGATATTTTGTTAATATTGGAGTTGTTGCAACCATTGTCATACTTGCATATATCATCCAGAGGTAAATGCGTATCCGAGTAATTAAAATCAATCTTTTTTTGGATCAGCCAGTTACTGAATCTCATTGATATAATTATCTTCATTCCAATTGGAGGTTCCGTAGTCTACGTGCTTAAAGACTTTCAATCTTACAATTTGAAGCTATTCTGTTGCCGCGAAAGTATCAGCTTGCCATACCGCTGAATTCTTACATTTTATATCTGTCGTTGACACATAAGATTATCAAACAAAGGCATTATACAAGTCATCACTTCGGACTCAGTTTTGGGATAAGGAATATTAGGAAATAAATACCAAGCTTCGGTGTGTGATGTTGATGACTTTGGATTAAGTGTCATATATGGACCAAGGCTTTCAAGTTCAAGTGTGTGCTCATTGACATATGTTTGATAGTCTGATGAATAATCTGCATAATCTGCATCATTAACAATATCATATTTTTTTATAAATAGTGTGTTGTGATTGTTGTAACCAGCAATCCCATGTGATGATGAGATACCAATTTTAAACTCATCCTTGATTATTGGATTGTGGTCCAGCAATATAATTTTTTTACCAAGATAAAACCTGCTATCACTAGGATTTGTAAAAGGCCAGAAAGCCAATGAATAGCTTGCCAATAAGCGACTGTCCACCTTGGGCAAAGGAATTATTTCTCTGCCACCAGGAGACATACATGTCAATGCCCATACGCATAATTTGATAGGCTGGCAACTGTGATTGGTTATTTTGTGATTAATAGTGACTTTAGCCAATTTGGGATCCATATTGATTATAATTTCTTTTTGAATACCTGTCGTTTTTTCAATTTCCTGAGTTAAAATTAGGGTGCTTTCTATGCATCTCCACTTTACAGATTGATTATCCGGATAGAGATATCTATCATCTATTTGTGGTCCATACCAAAGACGATGACCACCGTAGAAATGCCACACATCCCCTTTGGTATCATTGCAAGAAGGTGTTTCTTCATATAGCATATTGACCCCATTCACATAACTAAAAAGAATAATTCTAGGTCCAAAATCAGTTGTTGCAATCAACTCAATTTTCTGATTAGACAGTTTTATACACTTGCCCCAATTTAAAGTATTTATAACGTTTACTGATATCATGGTACATATTCCTTTCAGAAGAAATCAAATAATATGAGATATAACTAATGTTTATTTTTAGTTTCAATAATAACCTGACAGTAAATGTTCAAGGGCTTCGTAGTTCTTCGCTGCTGTATAATCGTCTATATAATTTGGATGAATAATTAATTTCAAGTCCGGATGCAACAAATCTTTAGCTTGCTCCAGCATAACATCGGTTTTCCCTGAAAGACGTGCATGTATAGCTATTCCTGAACCTGCCATTGCATCCCTGACTTCTGATGGGGTATTGGGATTTGGATCCCATGACTCATCAATTGCACAATCAATAGATACACATGAAGGCACCAATTCTTTGATAAAAGGCATGGTGTGGGTCCAATTTCCGCAGGAATGTATGGCTACTCCTCCCAAAGCTTGACCGATATGTTCATTGAGCGGTAAATTAAATTGGCGGTTAACTGATGGTGAGCCTACAGCCAAATTGTCATCTGAAATGGAGTAGCCTGAAAAATTATCTTGACAAAGCATTATGTGACCCGGTTTTAGCAAAGCATTTCCAATCAGCTCCGATTGGACTTGAGTGAATTCAATAACACATTGATTGATATCGTTCATAAATTGATACATGATCTCTGGCTCTAGTAGACAACCTATAAACACTTCACTTGCATCTAGCAGTAAAGTGGCAGTATCGCTCGCAGATTGGGTATCAGTACAAATAATGGGTATTGCATCACCTGTCTTGGATTTGAAGTATCTAATTGTATCTAGGATTAGGTGAGCTATTTCGCTGTCATTCCAATTGGGTTTTTTTAAGTTTTTAACTTCATCAATATTTGAGAACATATAGTGTGTTGCTGGTGCTTCCCCATCTCTCCATACATATTTACTTCCATACATATTGGCATAAACACCCGTTCCAAACCATGGTTCCAAAACAGGTAAGTGATCACTGGCAACAGTCAATGATGCCTCAATATACTTTATATTGGCATTAAAGCACTGTTCAGGTGTACGATTATCCCCCCATATATCACCATCTGGTGTTTGGAAGATCATATAGGGACGTTCATCATTTAAAAATTTTTTTGGTGCAGATTGACGATCAGTTCGCAATTTAATATAATTGTCAACTATTTTAGACAAATCCAACATTTTATTCCTCCTATCATTAGTCCAATTCAAAAAACATATATCTTTGACGTTATTCTCTAGAGAGTCTATTCATTTAACCTTTAACCGCACCAGCCGTTAAACTCTTTTGAATATCTTTGCTCATTAAAATATATGCAATAACCGTTGGCACTGTAGCAACAACAAGACCTGCTCCAATCGGTCCCCAGTTTGTAGAATACTGACCAACCATTGACATAATACCGACAGTTAATGTTCGAAATTCTTTTTTACTGACAAAGGTTACTGCAAACATCAGTTCATTCCATGAAGCAATATATGTAAATATTGATGCTGCAGCAAGCACAGGTTTAAGCAACGGGAGCATTATCAATCCAAATGTTTGATAGATATTTGCTCCATCAATTGATGCTGCTTCTTCAAGTTCTTTAGGTATTGTTGCAAAGAAATTCACCATTATGTTGATTGACAACGGCATTGCAAAGCCGACATACGGTATGATCAATGCCCAGTAAGAATTAAGAATGCCAGCATACTTTAACATTAGAAATAGTGGCAACAATGCAGCATGTATTGGCATCATTAAACCCAATGTGAAATACAAAAGTGTTACATTTCCATATTTCCAGTTCATTCTTCCGATGACATAAGATACCATCGAAGAAAGCAATCCGCTTATGAGTATTGTTGCACTTGTTACAATAACACTGTTACTAAAGTAAAGCCCCACACTGCCATTCACCAATGCGGATTGATAATTCTGCCATAAAAACCGTTGAGGTAAACCTAACACATTTCCTCCGAAAATTTCACTGTTATCCTTTAGTGAAAATAAAATTAGCCAAAAAAAAGGATATATTTGGATTACTGCAAATCCAATAAGTATAATGGCCAATATAACTTTATATAGTCTAGAAATTTTAATATGTTCCAAAATAACACCTCACCATTTTCTTGAAATCTAATTAGTATGTATATTGTCTGGTTTTGAAAGCTTTTTGCAAAATCAAAGTCAAAATCAAACATTCAACGATTATGAATACAGCCATTGAACTTCCATAACCATACTTGCTTTTGTGAAATATTGTCTGAAACATTAAAGTACTCGGTACTTCACTGGCATGCAACGGTCCACCGCCAGTCAAAAGATATACTTGATCGAATATTTTGAGTGCTCCTATCAAAGCCAAAGTAATACAGGTTTTAAGCATTGGTCTAATAAGCGGGATTGTTATTCTAAAAGATATCTGTGAATTGGAAGCACCATCAATATATGCCGCCTCATAGATATCTTTTGGAATTGACTTTATAGACGTATACAGCAATAGCATATGATAGCCAATGTATTGCCATATAATTGGCACTATGACGGCAACTAGGGCTGTATCTCGATTACCTAACCATTGATTGATTAAGTTTTCAAGCCCTATTTTTTCCAAGCCAAGATTTAACAATCCATAATGTGGATGATATATTTTCATCCAAAGCTGACACACAACTACCGTTGAAATAATAAACGGTATAAAATAAATATTACGTAACAGTGATTCACCTTTTATGCCTCTTGCTAATATCAGAGCAAAAAACAGACCAATTGGAATCTGAAACATAATGGATGATGCCGCAATAACCAGTGAATTGATGACTGCTTTAATAAATCCATCCTCAACAACCAAGTCTCTATAATTTCTAATCCCAACAAAAACAGATTCTCCAATACCATTCCATTCATTTAAACTGTAACATATTGTGAAAAAAATTGGCACAATAACCACTAGTGTATAAAACAACAACCCAGGTATTACAAATACACCAATAGCCACAGATTTTTGTTTATCTTTTTTTTTTTCATTGAAAGCTCCTCCTAGAAATCAAAGAATTAAAGATTTATTATCATTAATTCTTTGTGAATAGAATAAATATATTGTTACTCGTTCATTTTTTGCATTCCTTGAGCAAATTCTTCTGGTGTAATATCTCCAACCATTGCTTGCAATAACAAGTCCATATGATTTTCGCCATCTTCACCTTCAAGGAATGTGTTCCACCAAACCACAAATCCGGTTGAATCATCTAACAACTCAGTAATTTGATTTAGAATTGGATTAATATCTGAGGTATCATAATCCACTTTCCATGTCGGAAGTCCACCGCCGAACAAATAGAATTCTTTAGACAAATGTTCACACAAATATTTTTGGAACTTAATTGTTGCATCTAAATTATCAACTTTCGAATTTACCATAAATGTGTCTACTGCACCACCATAGAATTCATTTGGATCTCCATTGGCACCTTCTATAATAGGGAAGTTGACCACTTTGATTTTCCCTTTGACTGGTACACCATCTTTTTCTAGATCACCCGCAAACCAACTACCATGAAAATACATTGGTATCTCGCCAGCTTTAAATGGTTCTTGAGATTCATCTCTATTCAAGCCGAGAACACCTTCATCAAAAGCACCCAAGTCATACAATTCTTTCAATTTGGCTGCAGAGTCCACGATTTCAGGTGTGTCAAAAGATTCCATCTTGTTAAGTGCACTGTTATTGGCTTCTGCACCAGCAATCTTAAGCGCTAAGGCATTATGATAAAACATCACAGGCCATCTGTCCTTACCCCCTGCTGCAAAAGGTACAATGTCTTTTTCTCTGAACGCTATAACTGCCTCTTTTAACTCACTGTAAGTTTCAGGAATTTTGATGCCATGTTCCTCAAACAACTCTTCATTACAATACATGATTCCAACATTCAAAGTTAATGGTAGTCCATATATCTTGCCATCATATGTAAAGTTTGTTAACGCACCTCCAATCAGCTTGTCTGTTGTACCATCATGGATATAGTCGTCAAGAGGTAATACCATTCCAGATTCTACAAATGACTTAGACCATCCAGCTCCCCATGAAAAGAATAAATCCGGTGCTTCTCCTGCTGCAATAGCAGTTTTAATTTTAGTCTTATATGTTTCATTTTCTGTAGCATCAGCAATAATTTTAATATTAGGGTTCTCCGCTTCAAAATCAGCAATTACCTTACTTACAGCTTCTGACTGAGCGCCTGTTCCTTCTGGCCATAAATGCCAAAATGAGATTTCTATCATGTCATCACTCTGATCAGCCGTTTTTGATGCTTCAGCTTCTGTTTGTGATTCAATGACTTTGACCGTTTCTCCATCATTCTTCTCCCCACACCCGGTTAGACTAATCATCAGTGTTAAGGCTAACATGATAGATATCAATTTCTTATAACTTACATTCATTTTAAAACCTCCCTATGAAATAGTTAATGTTTACAATACAAGTATAGGTTCTTACTTGGAAAATATCAACGTACAGGTTTTACTTTAAGAAGTAAGATTTTTACTATTATTTCTATAATCACTGACAGAACAACCAACGTGCTTTTTAAAACATTTACCAAAATAGTTTGGATTTGGAATCCCGACTTTTTCACAGACTTCATAAGACTTCAGATCGGTAGAATTCAGCAATTCCAATGCTTTGTCAATTCTAAGCTTGGTTAAATATTCTATAAATGTTGCACCATATTCCTGCTTGAAAGCACGACTTAGATAACTTGAATTGAAATAGAATTTTTGCGCAACACCAGATAAGGAAATATTAGCATCTAACATATTTTCTTTTAAGTAAACTGCTATCTCATGAATTGTATTCTTAGACCTTTGATTTCTAGATTGTTTGATATAGGCTATACTCTTTGAAGTTATTGACTGCAAGTGATTAATCATATCCGGCAATGTTTCGATGTCCATGACAGACTTATAGTTAGCGATTTCATCTTCAATAAAAAGATTACCGTCATATCCTAACTCTTTTCTAGCATTATTGATTATTGTTATCATTTTTATAGCCAGAACTTTCATGTTCTGTGTAGCGTCATCGTTGCTAAAACTGTCCTTTCCAAATAATTCTTCTATTAGAACACTGGCTTTATCTTCCATCTCTGCTTTAATGCAAAGAGCTATTTCGTCCATTGGATCAAATAAAACTTCGCATTCATTATTCCCAAGCTTAATATCTTCATATCGAATCAATTGATTGTTTCCATATATTACTTTACATGCCAATGCTTCAATAGCTTCACGGTATCGACGATGGATATTTATCGAATAATGAATTGAATTGCTAATCCCTATAGAAACACTACAATTTTCAATGCACATTAATGTGTTCATAACCTTGTTCATATCATTGTAAAGATTGTTCGTTTTACTCATACTAACAACAACGATGTTCTGTAAATTATCTTCACACAGTACTACCGATTTGTTGTTCTTATAATATTCTTTTATGACATCTAATCCCAAAAATTTGACAATATAGCCTTCTTCTTCAGCCTTCACAACATTTGCATTCAGTTCAATGACCGCAACTTCAGCGTATTTTTTCAACTCATTCAAGTCAAAATAATTTAGCTGTTGATCAATCTTGTTAAAGTTGCATTGATTGTGTATCAATTGCTTAAGAAAATTATTTTTAAGAACAGGGTAACTATCTTCCAATCGTTCCTTCATCATTTGATAGTCATTTCTCGATTGTACCTCACTTTCTACAATTCCCTTAATTTTGATTAATGATTTTACAAGCTCACTTCTTTTTATTGGTTTTAATAAAAAATCCGATACACCCAGTTCAATACCTTTTTTTGCATAATTGAAATCATTGTAGGCTGTAAGAATCATTACTTTCAATAATGGATTTCTCTCGAGTGCATGTTTACATAGTTCTAGACCATCCATAAAATCCATTGAGATGTCTGTAATAATAAGGTCAGGCTTTAAATCCTCCAGTATATCAAGTGCTTCATGGCCACTGCTGGCCTCTCCAACTATTTCAAAACCTATACTTTGCCAATCAAGACAAAGTTTAAGTAACCCCCTTATCTTTTCCTCATCATCAACAATTAGAACTCTCAGCAACTTAACTTCCATTATGCGACTCCTCCATTCAAATATGGTATTTTTAATAGCACCATTGTCCCAATCCCTCTTTTACTGACTATATTAAATTCGCATTCCGAACCATAATATAGTCTTAACCGTTCAAATGTACCTCTTAACCCAAAGCTGCTTTTTTCACTGCTCTTGTCCTTATTCAAAATACAATTAATGGTTTCCTGGCTCATTCCAACACCATCATCTTCAATAATCAGTTTCACAAAACCATCAATGAGTCTAGCTGAAATCACAATTGTGCCCTGTTCGCCTTTATGCTTTATGCCATGCACAATAGCATTTTCCACAATAGGCTGTAATATCAACTTCAATGTATGAATATCGCATACTTCTGGATCCAGATCATAATAAACTTCAAACATATTACCAAAACGTATTTTTTGCATATAAATATACCCTTTAACGATATCAAGCTCTTCCTCAAAAGTAATGATATTACTCCCCTTACTCAAACTGGTTCTGTAGTAATTCCCCAGCACTTCCAATGCTTCATAGACTTCTATGCAATTATCACTCAGAGCCATGTAACCAATTGCATCAATTGTATTGTACAAAAAATGGGGTTTGATTTGTTCATACAAAACATTGAGCTCTATCTTTCTTTTTGACTTTTCGTCCGCCTTGGTTTTTTTTATTAATTCTTCAATTTCAAAAATCATAATATTGAAATCTTCACCCAACTCAATCACTTCACTATTACCTTTATCTAGAAGTATTTTGTCAAAAATGCCACTTCTTACTTTTTTCATTGACTTCACTAGTTTTTTTATTGGTCCTGCGATAAACTCAGAAATGAAAATTGATCCAAACAAAATAAAGATACAATTACCGATGATGATAATGATTGATAGATAATTAAAAGTATTCATTTCCTCTTCAAGTTCCTCAAAAGGAATTATACTGATAATTTTCCAATTGTATCTATCAAGTTTCAGATATGAAGTCAGCATATCTTTGTTGGAATCTCTCTTAATGACTGAATAATATTTCATACCTGCAGCACTTTGAGCAAACTCCCGTATAACTGTGGCATTATGAAACTCATCACTAACCAATGCATTGTTGTTGTCATCCAGCAAAAGTATATTCAATTTATACTCGCTATGTATTTTTTTGTAAGAGGCTTTTAGCTTGGATTCAGGTATATTGACTATGATAATCCCTAGAGGTTCCATCGTATCTAGATTATTAATCACTCTTATTACCGATATGTAATTAATTGTTTCATCACCAAATATGCCACCGGCATTTTTCACAAGCAAAGAACTGCCCTTTAGTTCTAATACTTCATTGTACCAATACGCTGAAGAAATATTTTCTATAGATAATGTTTTAACCATTACATCATCAACAGCATATTTTTTGCCTCTATTATCAAATATGTATATCGATGAAATTGTTGGCATTGTTTGAAGGGTATTTATCAGATTCTTATTAATTTCTTTTCGAACTAGTACATTTGCATCATTTATCCCGCTTAAGTCTTTCTGAAGCTGTTCATTTGAACTAATCATTTTGGAATACTCGTTAACATTATCAATCACGGTAAAAATATTTTCTTCAATGGAGTATAATGTTTGTTTAGAAGTACTACTGACTTTTTTTGTCAAAAAATCTTCACTTACACTCTTAAACAATAAATTAATAGTAATTATTGAAATTAATGATAACAACATATAGAATGAAAAAATTTGAGATCTAATCTTTAGATTTGAAAATGAAAACCAAATGATTCTAGCCATACGCTCCTCCAAACTCATATAGAACTATCTTCCTATGATTTTATTTAATATAATTATTATAGTATATCACACTTTTTTTGCCAAAGATACTGTTACCTTTTGTCAAAAGTTTAAATACAAAATGCTTGTTTCAAAGTAAGCGTAAAATAGTACACACATAGACCAATGATAAATATTATGCTCCTATTGTTCTGAACTCTTTTTGACAAATCTGCATGTCTTTGGGATTAACTTTACAGTTAATTTGTTTAATTCTAATATTTATAACATTTTTCTCCATATATTATTTATTAAATAAATAATATACAAAATATATTGACTAATTATTTTTATAATGTTAAAATTTATTTGATTATTTGATTTTGTTTTAAAATTTTTATTCTTTGTTCCGCTTTAAATATAATTTTTTCATTATATATTATTTATAGCTAATTATTTTCAACATATATTTTTCATGATTTAGTTCTCAATTTTATACTTATATATATACTAATCAATTATAAAATATATAAAAAGGAGGTGTTATTTATGAAAAAATTTTTTTTAGTTTTATTAATGCTATCTATCATAATCACAACTAACTATAGTAGTAGTTATGCTTATAGCTCTAATGTAAGTAGCTCAAAATTTAGAATAGTTTCTTTCTCAAAAAGTAGTAGTGGACAAGTTCTTAAGAGATCTACAATTAGATCTAATAATTCAAAATCAGAAGATAATATTATTACTGGTATTAAAAAATTTGAGAATACTGTAGATTCTAATCTTTATTTTAATTACTCAAAAGCTCTTAGTATAGCAAATAATGATCCACATTTAAAACTTGTCTCATCACTAAACAAAACTATAAAAAAAAGACATCCTGATGTTGATGGTATAACTAATGAAATTATGTATCTTATAACACAAAAATTAGGTACATCTATTCCAGCACATGAGCTTAATTTTTATCGTAATGCTGTTTATGAAGAGATTAGATTAGCTTTTTCAAATCTTAAAAAATCTAGCAGTGGTAATTTTATATTCTCAAGCAAAAAATCTTATAGCAAAAATAATTACTATAATTTATTTTTTGCATTTGAAAATGATTCCCAATTAACACTTATACCTGTTGGCTTAAATGTTAATGTATACAAAAAAGATAAACGTGTTTTTGGAATTAGAGTAAGCAAAAAAAGAGAATATAAAGCTACTGTTCAAGGTTTAAAAGTTGTGTATAGTTCAACACCAATAAAAAAACGTCCTGTAAGAAGACAACCTATAAGAAGGCAGCCTATAAGAAGACAACCTATAAGAAGACAGCCTATAAGTAGTCAGCCTATAAGAAGACAGCCTGTGCCTAGAAGATATGCACCACATGAATATTTAGATAATTATACATATAGAATGTAATAATTTATTATTTTTTCTTATCTATATTTCAAATAATTGCAATAATATATATTATACTGGAGGTATTAAAATGAAAAGATTTATCTTCATTTTTATTAGTACATTGATTTTATCTAACATAACTTCATTTGCTAAATCCAATACAAATGATAATTCAAATTTGAAATTTAATGAATATATTTTTGTATCTGATGGTCTTATTGAATCGGCAAAAACATTATCTTCTGATTTGCAGATGTTGGTAAATAATGATAATTTACAATTTCAAACAAAGAAGATGTTGAATTTCATAAAAGAACAAGAAAACTTAGGTTTGATGGGCACTTTGAAACATAGTATTGATGAAGAAAACATTAAAACTTCAGACCTAATAGAAAAAATTACACTTTTAACTATTGAAAATCTAAAACTTGAATCAAATGATACGAATGTAGAAAAATACAAAGCCATCATTTCAAACATATTTTTAAATTTAATAGTTCAAAATGATTGTGGTTGGTTAGTTATAGATTCAAACTACTCAGAATTTAATCCAATAACAACCTATACATATAATGTTTTATTTACAGTTGAAAAAAATGGCATTATATTTTCATTACCTTTAAATTTCAAAATTACAATTAATGGTTCTACAGATGATGTATTAACTATTTCTAATGACGATAAATTTGATTACAAATTAGAAATTAATGGATTAAAAATATTAAAGATTAAATAATGACCTATTGAATAACGTTTAATTATTTATTACTCAATTTACTCAATAGAAGTTAAGGATATCTATAATTAAATATGTCACTTAATTTTAACTATAGTTATTCTTAAAATTTATAAAATATTATTTTAGGAGGGTTTCACCATGAAAAAATTTTTAACAATCTTTATTTCTGCACTATTATTATTCAATACTTATTCTGTATCATTTGCTTCTGCTAATGCACCTGTAGTAAAATCTGATTCTTTAAACACAAGAAAAATGCCAGCTATAATACTCAAACAAAATGGCACAATAGAATTTCAAGACGCTTGGGATTTACCTTATGAGTACATAATGCCAGCTATAGAAATGTCTGATAAATTCACACCAGCTATTAATGATAAAACTTTAGAACTTAATTTTGCTGAAGCTTTATCTATTGTTAAAAGCGACAAGACTATGGGGCTTATCGGTACTCTTAATCAAAACATTCACCAACAAAGTGCTGATGTAAACTTAATGAGTTCTAAATTATTATCTCTCTTCACTAAAGCATTAGGAGTAACTTTAACTGGAGCAACTTTAGATAGTTATAAAGAAGTTATGAAACAAACTTTCACTAATTTAAGTTCATCAAATAGCGGATGGCTTTTATGGAAATCTTCTAGCGCTAGTAATGTAACATATCAGTATAACTTATTTTTTGCTGTAGAAAAAGCAAAAGGTATTTTAGTAGGTATGCCAGTAGGTTTAACTATAAGTGCTAATTGTTCGAAAAAAGAATTTCTAGGTATGACTACTTCTTCTAAGAAGAATTATAGTGTTAAAGTAAAAGCAATAAAAGTTATGAAACTTGTAAGATAATTTTCCATACTTTAAGTTATATATAAAAAGAGTTGTTTGTTTTTAATGTATGAAACGACTCTTTTTATATTTTTTACGCAGCACTTCTACTTTTTTTTCTTTTTCTTCCCCCTACCTTTTTTGAAAAAATGCACTATTAATGCTAATACAGGAAAAGTAATAAACAAATTAAAGAATATCCAAGGTGTTATATTCATTCCAATATGTAAATGATATGGATAATCTTCCGCAATAATTATGCTGGCTATAAATATCAATATACCAAATGGAATGGATAACCACTTAACTTTAGTATCTTTTATTTTCAATAATTGTGAGGTACCAAGCATCGCAGCGTACAAATGTAATGTTATCTTAAAGAATAACCCTACCATTAATGCAAGAATGGTTAAAATATCTATACGATCAATAGAACCTACTTTAACAAATCTCATTGTCTCTAGCAAAGGAAATAATGATGACAAAGCAAAATCCACACCAAGAGTCGAGATAATCATTATAGTATTAAAAGCCAATATGATACCAACAAAAATAACAACATATATAGTTGTTTTTCTTACTTTCTCAGGTTTATTTACAAAAGGAAATATCATTGTGAAAATAACACTTACTCCATATGGAAATTCAACTCCTAATGGAAATACTTCCATTAATATAGGTTTCATACCACTTTCAAAAACAGGTAATATATTATTTAGATTAACTGCACCTTGTGTCAAAAAAAGCAAGATATATTCTATAAAAAACAAACTAAGATATATTGGTAAAATTATTTGTGCCAATCGACATATAATCTCAATACCTGAATATATACTATAAGTGACTACAACAGTAATTATTAATATAATTATATATAGTGAAGCTCTTGGATTAACCGCTACAAGAGTAAGTTCACCAAATTCTCTCAAAATCCTTGCTCCATTATAAAAAAAACGAAGAATGTAAAAAACACAAATAACAGTTCCTAAATATTTACCAAATATTTTAATCATATAGCCAATAAGTGTATCATTAGGATATTTGTAGAATAATGAAGTATATAATATAACTTCAAATATCCCTACTGGTATACCAAAGATCAGAGCTAACCATGCATCTTGTCTTAACTTTCCTCCTAGCAAAAACAGAACGGCACTACCCATTAAAGATAATGTCATTGCAGAAAACAATTGTAATGCAGATATTTTATATTTCAAATTATTACCCTCCTCATCAAATAGCAGGTTTTGAAATTAGTCCTGGTCTTTTTATGCTTGATTTTACCTTAACTTCTACTAAAATATGTGGAAATATCTCATCCCATTCTTCTTTGATAACCTTCCAATGTTTTGGGTATTTTCTGTGGATGACCTCTCCAAAGTTAAAAATATCCACATCGTAGTCTTTTTGTACTTTTTTAATAACATTCTTAACATCTTCTTCTATGCGC
Organism: Vallitalea guaymasensis; assembly: GCF_018141425.1. Lineage (NCBI taxonomy): Bacteria > Bacillati > Bacillota > Clostridia > Lachnospirales > Vallitaleaceae > Vallitalea > Vallitalea guaymasensis. The sequence continues at coordinate 5,314,554 of NZ_CP058561.1, read as the reverse complement.
TTATCAAGTACTTTTTCTAGTTCATCAAGCACCTTATGATCATTCATCGGATCATGTTCCCCAACCATACTTACGATATTACTCCGTTGAGTTATATCAAGCTTTATTGAATAGTTATTTCCATCAAATATAGGAGTTGTTTTACATTTTGAATCCAATATTTCTAAAGTGATTTTTTCTTTTTCATCTTCAGGAGAGTTAATAACTACATCTCCTGACTCAACTTTAGTCTTGATCCACATCAATGCCCTGGATTCTTCTTTATTTAGAAAACCTATTAATTTATCATCTTTAAAAATTGCTATCTCGTCTACTATAAATATGTTTCCATTGTGAGCTATGTCAGCTTCATCTGCTACATATATAACTCCAGTTGTAATACCAGCAGTTTTTATTGCTAGTCCATTATACATATCTTTAAGATTAGTTATTACTGTCAATCCTTTTTCAAATTGATTTATAATGATATTTTCAATAGTATTTGCAGGAATAGTATCCATAGGTGTTAACTGCTTAATAATTTCACTGGCTTCACCTTTTGCAACAAGTAAAGGTGTATTGGGTCTAACTTCATGTCCTCTGAGATTACTGTCAATAACCAAATCTATTCCTTTTTCAGCTAATTTTTTCCCTATGACAATAAACTTATTATGAGAAAAATAGGGTTCTTGACCTAATGATGATGTAAGATTATCATAAGCTTTGTTTATGGTTTCTCCTATACTAGTATAAATAACTACTTCAGAAGGTAAAGATTGTTTTTTATCCATACCATTTGTAGCGCCGCCTGTTTGTTCTCTTGAAATTTTTAATACCTGTATTGTAAGCTTATATTTGTTTTCTTCTGTAAAATCATATCCTGTGCTTAAGACCATAGCATATTTCTCAATATCTCTTTTTACATTTTTGCAGCCTGAGCATGATATCATTATTACAAATAAGACTATTATATATAGATATTTCTTCATCTCTAACCTTCTTCTATTTATTAATTATTTATTTTTTAACTTCTTCTTAACAAGGTTCATGAATCCTTTATT